>CAZVXA010000040.1:0-23098 GCA_964630955.1 uncultured bacterium
GACAAAATACGTAAATTATATATTGTGAATTGAGTTTTGTGAACTCTCGAAAAAGCAGGCTTCAGTCTATGGCAATCCTATTTTCTATTTATTTTTTGGCAGATTTTTGGGAATGTAGCCACACCGTTTATTGATCATTCTTAGTCAAGACGTTTGAGAAGCTGTGATTGTTCCTCTGGGGTTCGGTTCTTCCCAGAATCAGTAGACTGAGATCTTGCACCAGAAACCAAAACCCTGATTCTGCCGCCATTCTGCGGCGGCAGAATCAGGGTTTTGGTTTTTCTTTAAGCAAGGTGTAAGATCTCAGTAGATCAAAAATGGGATATTTGTGATCTACTGAGAGTTGGTGGGCTGTAGGACGAATTCAGGCTAGTGCGTGTTTTAAAGCACGCGCTATGGGACACTCTGTTCTGCACCAGGGGGGTGGGGCTTTGCTCCCAAGCAGGCGTTCCCTCGCGCAGCGGGGAACCACCCAAACAACGCAGGTAGATTCATTGCTGGAAATCTCCTTAGAATACAAAAATTGGATAGAATACTGTGTGTAGGCGTACACAGTGCGCCTACCTGATTGACTGACAAAACTCCTGAAACCCCGATTCCTGCGTAGGTTGGGTTAGCGACAGCGTAACCCAACATAACCGCTGCTGGTGTTGGGTTTCACGCTGTTCAACCCAACCTACGGTAAAATCTGTCAGTCAATCAGGTGCGCCTACACACAATTGTAGAGAGACCAAAATCTAAGAGTCTTCCCGTAGAAACCCTCTTGATATTCATAATCTTCTCATGAGATAGTTCTCATGAATTTTTCATAGTAGTCTCATTATCAACCTGCATCCTGAACAGTGTGAAGAACGTCAATGCTAGTTCATCAAAATGATGAAAGTTTGTAGAAGCACTGGCAGACAGTATTTGTCCCTTCACTGCCCTGATACAGAGAGAGTAGCGTATGAGAGTTTGTGTTGTCGGTACAGGATATGTCGGGTTGGTTACCGGAGTTTGTCTTGCACAAATTGGACATAATGTGATCTGCATCGATAACAACGAAACGAAAGTTAGATTGATGCAGTCAGGGCAGTCACCCATCTATGAACCGGGATTGACTGAACTGATGCAGTCAGCAATGGCAACGGGTAAGCTTACTTTCACATCTGATCTGAGCGCTGGCGTTTCTCATGGAGAAATTTTATTTATTGCGGTCGGAACGCCATCGCTGCCCACAGGTGAAAGCGATACCCGCTACGTGGAAGCCGTGGCACGAGGCATTGGACGCTGCCTGAATGACAGCAGCGAGTACAAAGTGATTGTGAATAAATCAACGGTACCGATCGGCTCAGGCGACTGGGTACGCCGAATTATTCTGGATGAACTGACCGATCGCTCTAAAGATTTTGATGTGGTCAGTAACCCGGAATTTTTGAGGGAAGGGTCAGCCATTTACGATACATTTAACCCCGATCGCATTGTACTGGGGAGCCAAAGTTCGAAGGCGATCGCCCGGATGCAGGCGCTTTATCAGCCCATTGTGGAGCATCACTTTGCAGTTCATCCTGGACTGCCATCTGTGCCCGTTGTGGTTACGGATCTGGCTTCTGCTGAGATGATCAAATATGCGGCAAACGCGTTTCTGGCAACCAAGATCAGCTTCATTAACGAAGTGGCGAATATCTGCGATCGCGTCGGAGCGGATGTGACGCAGGTGGCAAAAGGCATCGGTCTGGATTCGCGCATCGGCGATAAGTTTTTGCAAGCAGGAATTGGCTGGGGTGGATCGTGCTTCCCGAAAGATGTAGCGGCTTTGATCCACACGGCGAATGACTATGGCTACAGCGCAGACCTGCTGCAGGCAGCCGTGAACACCAATACCAGGCAGCGACTACGGGCGATCGAGAAGCTGCAGCAGGTGTTGGGGATTCTCAAAGGTAAAACGATCGGTCTGCTCGGCCTGACCTTCAAGCCTGATACCGATGATATGCGCGATACGCCTGCGCTGGATTTGATCGCCCAACTGCATCGCCTGGGTGCGAAAGTCAAGGCACTCGATCCGATGTATCACCCACAGCAAGAACACCTGCCTGCGGCATTAACATCGCTCAATCTGGTTGAAACCGCAGAAGCACTGGCGATCGACTGTGATGCACTGGTGCTGGTGACGGACTGGCAGATGTTCCAGCAGTTGGATTATGCCTATCTTGCCAGTTTGATGGCGCGATCGGTGATGATTGACGGTCGCAACTGTCTGAATCCCGATACCCTGACTGCGGCTGGGTTCTGCTACATTGGCATTGGGCGATGCAATGCTGCCAGTCGGGCCGCCGAGCGATCACTGCCTGTGTTGCAGCCAATGTTGCAACAGGTTGCCTGATCGCCGCACGAAGTGAATGTTGTTTTCTGATGAACTTGCCTGGATTGATAGCGGTTCTTACTCAGGTGAGGGACGAGGTGTGGGGGACTGCCCCCACGTAGGGGCATACCCCTACCCCTTTAAGGGGGAATTACCCCTGCACCCCGCACTTACCCGCACGAGAAGGACAATACTAACAAGCGTCGGGGATTGTACAGCAATGAAACTGATCATTTATTCTCACGATGCGTTTGGATTGGGCAATATTCGGCGGATGCTATGCATTTGTCAATCACTGCTGAGTTCATTCCCCAATGCTTCCATTCTGGTCGTTTCCGGTTCGCCTGCCCTGCATAATCTGGAAATTCCTGAAGGGCTGGACTACATCAAATTGCCCTGTATGGGGCGTGATGTGGCGGGCAAAATGATGGTCAAATACCTGGATACTGAAGTGGGAGAGATGGTGAGACTGCGATCGCATCTGATTCGCGCCACGATCGCCAACTTCAAGCCCGATTTGCTGATCGTAGACAAGAAACCGGATGGTCTGAACGGTGAACTGCGAGAAACGATCGATTACATCAAAGCCCATCTGCCCAAAACCAGGTTGGTTTTGCTGCTACGTGACATTCTGGATGCGCCAGAGGTGACGACCGAACAATGGCAGCAGCGCGGCTACTACCGCCTGATCGAAGCCTGCTATGACCAGATCTGGGTGGTGGGCACCCCCGAAGTGTTTGATGTGCGGCGCGAATACCAGATGCCGATTGGGGTTGCCTCCAAAGTTGCGTTTTGCGGCTACATCCGGCGTGAAAAAGGGCGAGTTCCCCGTTCTCTGCTGCGGCAGGAACTTGAGGTGCAGCCCGATGAATCGCTGGTGCTGGTGACACCGGGTGGCGGTGGTGATGGATACTCCCTGATCAACACCTATTTGCAGAGCATCAGCCGCTTACCCCAGCCTCGCAAATTGAGAAGCCTGATTATTTCCGGGCCTGAAATGCCGCGATCGCAGCGCGAAACTCTGGCAAAAATGGCAAATTCCCTGCCGAACGTGCAGTTGATGGACTTTACCAACGATTCGGTGAGTTACCTGGATGCTGCGGATCTGGTGGTGTCAATGGGCGGTTATAACACCACGATCGAAATTCTATCGCTGCGGAAGCGGGCAATTGTAGTGCCGCGAGTTGAACCGGTGCAGGAACAGTGGATTCGCGCAGAGCGAATGGCAAAGTTGGGGTTGTTTCATGTGATCCATCCCGATCAGCTAACGCCGAAGCGCTTAATGGAGGGCATCCGGGCGGAGTTGCAGCACAGTAGCAAAACGGTGGCGATCGGCTCTCGTCTGGATATGGAAGGGCTATCTCGCATCACTCAATATACGGCTGCACTGTTGCAAGCGATGCCTCAGGAGGCGGTCTGCTAAATGTTTGAGTCAGGATGGCGGTGCGCCACTTCACCCCCTTACTCCCCCGGCTCGACCCGTCGAATTGGGATTGGGCTGACAGCTTAGCTTGCTGAACGGTGGCTGATTGACTGACAAAACTCCTGAAACCCCGATTCCTGCCTAGGTTGGGTTAGCGACAGCGTAACCCAACATAACCGCTGCTGGTGTTGGGTTTCACGCTGTTCAACCCAACCTACGGTAAAATCTGTCAGTCAATCAGGAACGGTGGGGTCAATTCAATCCAGGAAGTTATTTCTTTACAAGTCATTAGCGATATGGTTACTATCACAAGTTCAAGACGAAAGGCTTCAGAGTCGGCAGTTTCAAAACAGGCAGTCGGCTATTTACTCAAAACCTACCCCAAACTATCAGAAACATTCATTTTGAATGAAATCCTGGAGTTGGAAAAGCAGGGGGTTCAGCTACACTTATTTTCGCTGCGGCAGTCGAAAGAAGACAAGGTTCATCCTGACGTTCATCGAGTCAATGCCAGTGTTACCTACATCCCCTCGATGCTGCCTGATTTCAACCTGCAAGCGCTAATCAAGCTTTTGGTCGCTCACGGTCAACTGTTCTGGCAAAGTCCTGGACGTTACTGGCGGGCATGGCAGTTCCATCGACATCGCCCGGAGGCAAAACGACTCAACGAATTTTTGCAGGCGGGCTATCTAGCACTCACACTGCAAAAGCTGGGAATTGAACATCTTCAGGCGCATTTTGCCAATGTACCCACGGCAACTGCTGAGATTGCCCAGCAGTTTACAAGCTTGTCCTACAGCATTTTTGCCCACGCCAAAGATATTTATCTCACTCAGCCAGAAATTCTCGATCGCCGCATCAAAAGTGCAGGGTTCATACTCACCTGTACACATTTCAATTATCAATATCTGAAGCTGATTTCAACGAGCGATACGCCAGTTTATCTGTCCTATCACGGCATCAATTTCGATCGCTTTTGTCCACCTTTGGTGAAGCCAGAAACTGATCCGCCGCTGATTCTAAGTGTGGGAAGGCTCTGCGAGAAAAAGGGCTTTCGCTACCTGATAATGGCGTGCCATCAACTCAAGGCGCAAGGCTATTCATTTCGTTGCGAAATTGTGGGGTACGGTGAACAGCACACTGAACTTACAGAACTGATTCAACGACTTGATCTGAGCGATCGCGTATTTCTGATTGGGAAAAAAGATCAGGATGAGCTGGTGCGGTGTTATCAGCAGGCAAGTTTGTTTGTGTTGCCCTGTCAGGTTCTGGAGAATGGCGATCGAGATGGCATTCCAAACGTTTTACTGGAAGCAATGGCAATGGAGTTGCCTGTGATTTCAACTGATATTTCTGGAATCAGTGAGGTGATTGAGAATGAAGTGAACGGACTGCTGGTGGAAGAGAAAGATACTCATGCCCTCGCTGCTGCAATCAAAACACTTCTGGTACAGCCTCAACTGCGGCAGCAGTACGGTACTACCGGACGACAAAAAGTTGTACAGCAGTTTTCGCTTGATCGCAATATTGCCGAAATTCGAGAGTTGTTTGAGTCGATCGATCGCGCTTCGGCTTCAGAAGAGTTAGTGTCTTTTGTGGAGGTTACAGCAGTATGAAACTGATGTTTTACTGTCAGCATATTCTGGGGATTGGCCATTTGATTCGCAGTATGGAAATTGTGCGCGGATTGAATCAGGATTTTCAGGTTTACTTCATCAATGGTGGTGAAATTGTTGAGAACTTTCAGGTGCCAGTGGGCGTCGAGGTGATTAACTTGCCTGCGATCAAAACCGATGCCGAATTCCAGTCGCTACAGGTGGATGAATCCTTTGGCAGCGTGGATGAAGTACTGGAACTGCGAAAGCAGATCATGCTGGGTTTATTAGATGGGGTTCAGCCTGATGTTTTGGTCGTGGAACTGTTTCCCTTTGGTCGCGGGCGCTTTGCGAAAGAACTGGTGCCGTTGCTGGAGGCTGCCAGAGCGATCGGCACCAAAACCGTCTCCAGTCTGCGCGATATTGTCGTCACGAAAGTCGATCGCGATCGCTACGAAGAGAAGGTTTGTCGCCTGGTGAACCGCCATTTTGACATGGTACTGGTACATGGCGATCCGCAGTTTATGCCGCTGGAAACCAGCTTTGCCAGTGTTGAGAAACTGACCTGTCCTGTGCATTACACGGGCTACGTGGTGCAGCCGATCGAGGAACTCCCCCGGCTCGATGTCTCCTGCCCCCAGCCAATGATTTTAAACAGTGTTGGCGGTGGGCGATTTGGACATGAACTGCTGCATACCGTTGCCCAGACTGCAAAAATTCTGGCTGATCAGATTCCGCATCATTTTCAGCTATTTACTGGCCCTTTCTGCCCGGATTCGGTTTTTGGTCAACTGCACTCGATCGCCCAAATCACGCCTAATCTCACCGTCGATCGCTACACGCCAAATCTGCTGCACTACATGGAACAGGCAGACCTTTCAATCAGCATGGCAGGCTACAACACGACGATGAACATTCTCACCACGGGCATTCCCGCAATGCTGCTGCCCTTTACTGGCAATGACGATCAGGAACAGCGGATTCGATCGCAGCGGCTTGAAGAACTGGGGCTGGTTTCGGTCATTCGTTCTGAAGATCTGCATCCCGATCGCTTCGCTCAGCGGGTGATGGCACAACTGCAATCCCAGCCTGCTTCGATCACATTCGACCTGGCAGGCGTGCAAAAGACGGCTGGCTATTTGCGATCGCTCGTGAAGTCTGCGATCGCAGCTTGATTTGTCCGATCATTTATATTTCTATCACCAAAGGAATTACAACAATGACAACACAACGAATCTGTATCACAACCCTGGAATTTCCGCCGGATGTGGGAGGCGTAGGTGAATCAGTTCACCGGATTGCGAATCTGCTAGCCGAGTTGAACTATGAAGTGCATGTGGCGGTGTTTCACTCCAAGCAGCGCAAAGAAGCAGGACATCGACGATCGAACTGCGACACAACGGTGCAGAACGGCATTTATGTGCATCGGTTAGAATCGGCAACGCGATCGAATGAGCCGATTATGCAGGATTATCTGAGTGAAATTTACATTCTGTTGAGGGCACTGCACGATCAGTACAGCTTTGATGCGTTTCATGCCTTCTTTATCAACGAAACCGGATTTCTGACGACGCTCCTGGCGCGTGAGTTGGGCATTCCCGTGATCAACAGCATTCGAGGCAGCGATCTGCACAAGCATATTTTCAATCCCAAACAGCACGGGCAGGTGGCCTGGACGCTGGAAAACTCCTCCTGGGTGACGTTTGTGAGCCAGGAGCTGCAAAATCGCGGCTGTGTGCTGGTTCCGTCGCTGCAATCGAAGTCCTCTGCATTCTGGAATTCGATTTATCCGATCGATTTCAAGCAACTGCCCACGCCTGCCCTGGTTGGGAAGCTACAGGGCACGGTGATTGGCTCTGTCGGGCGGTTCCGTGACAAAAAGGGACTGGAATACCTGCTGGATGCCTGCAAAATGCTGAGCCATTCGCTGGAGTTTACGCTGCTGCTCGTCGGGGACTTTGCCGATCGTGAGCGTCCCTACTGGGAGCATGAAATCAGAAACAGTGGTCTGGGCGATCGCATTCTGCTGACGGGAATGCTGGAGCGTACTCAGGGATTGGCTTATTTGCCCCACATCGACATTCTCACTGTCCCTTCGCTGCACGATGGTTGCCCCAACGCGATGCTGGAAGCGATGCTGGCAGGACGGGCAATTGTGGGGACTCAGGTCGATGCGATCGGTGAAATTCTGGAGGATGGTCGCAATGCGCTGGTCGTCAAGCCCGGTTCCAGCCAGGAACTGGCCGAAGCGATTCAGTGGCTCGCCCGTTCGCCCCAACTGCGCGCCGAACTGGGTAAAGCCGCTCAGGAAAAGGTGCTGCGGCAGCTTGCGCCCAGTGTGGAGCAGGAAAACTGGCATCAGGTCTATCAGCGCGTGCTGAATCAGCGCGTGCCGATGATGGCAATTGTCTAAGCAGTCAAGAATGAAGAGGAAAAGAATCATGACGACACTGAATCTGGCAAAGCCAAAGGTAACGATTGTCGTATCGCCGCGAGAACGGTTTAGCTATGCGCGGGAGTCGCTGGAAAGCATCTATGAGAACACCAGTACAGCGTTTGATTTGATCTATGTGGATGGCGGATCTCCACGGTCGGTTCAGGCTTATCTGGAAGTGAAAGCTGCGGAAAAGGGCTTTCAATTGATTCGCAAAGACTATTATCTGTCGCCCAATCAGGCGCGAAACCTGGCGATCCCAGAGGTGAAAACACCTTATATTCTGTTTATCGATAACGATGTGCATGTGGCTCCGGGTTGGCTGGGAGCGCTGCTGGACTGTGCAGAAGAAACCAATGCGGCGATCGTTTGTCCGCTTACCTGCATTGGCAAACCGCTGCACCAGAAGATTCATCTGGCGGGGGGAGAAGCCCAGATTGTGCTGGAAGTGAAGGGCGAAAAAACGCACCGTCGTGTCCATGAGAAACACTATTTTGTGAATCGTCCAGTTGCCGATGTGCAGGATCAGCTATGCCGCCAGCAATGTGAGTTTGCCGAATTTCACTGTATGCTGGTTCGCACTGAAATTTTCAACAAAACTGGGCTGCTCGACGAAGCACTGCTCAGCACCCGCGAACATATCGATTTCTGTCTTAGCGTGGCTCAGACGGGCGGCAAGGTTTACTGCGAACCTGCTTCTGTCGTCACCTATGTGGCTGAACCGATCAGCCAATGGTCAGACATTTCCTACTTTATGCTGCGCTGGAGCGATGCCTGGGAACTGAGCAGTCTGCAGCACTTCCGCGACAAGTGGGGACTGCACAAAGACAAATATTTCAAGAAACGCTATAACCGCCTGGGCTACCGCAGACATCAAGCATTTCTGAAACCTGCTATTCGTCGATTTACCTTCGGACGATCGATCCCTTTCCTGGAAAATGTGGTAGTGCGTCTGGAGCGTCAGTTTAATAAGCTTGTCACCGATCGCTATGCCCAGCGTCATTCGGTCAGCCCCGCACCAATTAAAGCCAAGCGATCGAGCGAAATGGTCACGAAATAGTGTTGAGACAATAATCTGAACCATGCAAGTGCTTAAAGGACTGAAAGTCACCGTTCCCGGAGTCTGGCGAATCCTCAAAAAGTTCGCTCCCGAAATTCAGAAACAGCGATCGCTTTTAACCTTTGCTTTTCTGGCGTTAATTGGCGAAACGGCACTGCGCCTGCTGGAACCCTGGCCCCTGAAGATTATCTTTGATCGGATCATCATGCCGGGTGCTGCTCCCGAAGCAGTAACCATTGCGGGGTTGGATGGATTTGCACCGATGACGTTGCTGACGATTATGGCACTGGCAATGGTGGGGATTGCGGCATTGCGAGGAATGGCTGCTTATTCCAGTACAGCGGGGATGGCGATCGCTGCGACGGCAATCATGACCGATATTCGCGGCAATTTATACAGTCATCTTCAGCGGCTTTCGCTCAGTTTTCACAGCAAGGCCAAGAGCGGCGATCTGATTACTCGCGTCACCTCTGATGTAGAGCGATTGCGAGAAGTGACCGTCGTTGCTGCCCTGCCGCTGTTAACGAACATGATGACGCTGGTAGGTATGGTGGGCGTAATGTTCTGGCTCAACTGGGAGCTGGCAATCATTTCGATTGCCATCTTCCCTCTATTTATTCTCTCAACTGTCCGCATCTCAAAAAAAATCCAGAAAGTCTCGCGGGCACAGCGCAAGCGAGAAGGGGCAATGGCGGCAGTTGCGGCAGAAACGATGAGTGCGATCAAAGTCGTTCAGGCGCTATCGCTGGAAGAGTTGCTCGGACGCAGATTTACCCGCCAGAATCAGGAAAGCCTTAAAGAAGGGGCACAGGCGCAGCGACTCAGCGCTGGACTGGAACGCACCGTCGAAGTGCTGGTGGCGATCGCCACTGCCCTGGTTACCTGGCGGGGTGTGCAGCTTGTGTTAGGTGGTGCAGTGACTCCCGGTGATTTGATTGTGTTCACAAGCTATCTCAAAGTTGCCTTCAAGCCGATGCGCCAGTTGGCGAAGTATACAGGACAGATCTACAAAGCGACTGCTTCTGGTGAACGGATTGTGGATTTGCTGGATACTGTTCCGGATATTCAGGATGTCAGAGGGGCGATCGATGCGCCTGCGTTTCGGGGGGCGGTGAGGTTCGAGCGTGTGTCATTCGCTTATGAGTGTGAAAAAGAAGTTCTGGATAGCCTCACCTTCAAAGTGCAGCCCGGTCAGCATGTGGCGCTGGTGGGGCCGTCTGGAGGCGGTAAATCGACGCTGGTTAGTTTACTCCTGCGTTTTTATGACCCGATCGAGGGGCAAATTACGATCGATGGACATGACCTGCGCGAATACAGGCTGGAATCGTTGCGGCGACAAATCAGCATTGTGCTGCAGGACAGCATTTTGTTTGCCGCCTCGATTCGTGAAAATATTGCCTATGGCAATCTGAACGCCACTGAAGAGGAAGTGATCGCGGCGGCAAAGCTGGCAAATGCCCATCACTTTATTACCCGGCTACCCCAGGGCTACGACACAATTGTGGCTGAACGGGGATCGACGCTTTCTGGTGGACAGCGCCAGCGGATTGCGATCGCCCGTGCTGCGGTGCGTCAGTCCCCAATCGTGATTTTGGACGAGCCGACCACCGGACTCGACAACGAAAGCGAACGGTTCGTCAGCGAGGCACTCGATCGCCTGACGCAGGGGCGCACAACGTTTCTGATCACCCACAATTTGCGATCGGCTGTCAGTGCTGACCAGATTCTCTACATCGAGAACGGTAGCATTCTGGAGCGGGGTAACCACGCAGAGTTGCTACAGCAAAATGGACGCTACGCCAATCTTTATCGGCTTCAGTCCGTCCAGGCAGCCGTCGATCGCATCGCAGATCATTCTGGGGACAAAACCCATGATGCAGCTTGAATCACCTTGGTTCTGACGCAGCAGGGCTGGCAGACACCCGTACAAACGGGAAAAATGCTGCAAAATATTGCATTTCTCGTGTGGTTCTGGTACGGGATGCAGGGGCTTCGATGTTCTTCAGAGGCTCAACTCTCATTCGGTTGTTTCGTCTTTTCAGGATATATCAGCATGAGTCAAATTCTAGTTACTGGTGTTGCTGGATTCATCGGGTTTCATGTCGCTCGGCAGTTGCTTTTTCAAGGTGAAACGGTCATCGGTCTGGATAATCTCAATGATTACTACGATGTCAGCCTCAAACTATCACGCCTGAGCCAGCTTCAGCTTTATCCCACATTCCAATTTCGTAAACTGGATATTGCCGATCGCGCTTCTGTTGCCCATCTGTTTGAATCAACCCATTTCGATCGTGTGATTCACCTGGCGGCCCAGGCAGGTGTACGCTATTCGCTACAAAATCCCCATGCCTATGTAGACAGTAATTTGGTTGGATTTGTCAATATTTTGGAGGGCTGTCGATCGCAACAGGTGAAACATCTGGTTTATGCTTCCTCCAGTTCAGTCTATGGTGCAAACCGGACAATGCCGTTTTCCACGCAGCAAAATGTCGATCATCCGCTCAGCCTTTATGCTGCCACGAAAAAAGCCAATGAACTGATGGCACACACCTACAGCCATCTTTATGGTATTCCCACGACGGGACTGCGATTTTTCACGGTTTACGGTCCCTGGGGGCGTCCCGACATGGCAGTTTTCTCGTTTACCAAAGCAATTCTGGAGGGGCGACCGATCGATGTCTATAACAACGGTGATATGCAGCGAGATTTCACCTATATTGACGATATCGTGGATGGAATTTTGAAAGCACTCAAGCACCCACCACAGTATCGCTGCGAATCGTTTACAGAAAATCTTGATCCAAATTGTAGTCATGCACCATACCAGATTTACAATATTGGTAACCACCAGCCTGTCAAGCTTTTGTATTTCATCGAGGTCTTAGAAAAATGCCTGGGGATGAAAGCGAAAAAGAACTTTCTGCCACTCCAACCGGGTGATGTGCTATCAACCTATGCGGATATCTCTGATTTAACTGAGGCGGTTGGATTCCAACCTGAAACTTCAATCGAAGATGGTCTTTTTCAGTTCGTAAGTTGGTATCGCTCCTACTATCGAATTACTGTGGGTACCGCTCAGTCACTGGACTTTTAACTAAATTGCGCCGATTTTTTCTGAAACGCTGACTGCATCAGCGTTTCAGAAAAAATCGGCGCTAAAACCAAAGATGCCTTCAACCTACCAGGGCTGCGGAGCCGAATCCTCAGGGAAAGGGTTATCCTCTGCTACAAGTCTCCGTTTCGACAACAATCGTTTGCCAAACCGGGCATAGAGCGCCGGAATCACCAGCAGTGTGAGCGCGGTTGAGGTCACTAACCCCCCCAACACCACAATCGCTAACGGTTGCAGGATTTCATTTCCGGCTCCGGTGGCGATCGCCAGTGGTAGCATTCCCAATGCAGAGGTCAGGGCTGTCATCAAAATTGCGTTGACGCGCTCCATTGAGCCGTTGACAATCACATCCTTCAAGTGCATTCCCTGAGAAAATTTGTTGTTGTAGTTCTCAACCAGCAGCAAGCCATTGCGAACGGCAACGCCAAACAAAGTAATGAAGCCGATCAAAGAGGCAATCGACATCACACCACCCGTCAACACGATTGAGATAATACCGCCCGCCAGTGCCAGCGGCAGGTTGATCATAATGGCGATCGTAGCAGGCAAAGATTTCACCGAGAAATACATCAGCACCGCAATCACGATCGCCGCCAGGATACTAAAAACAAGCAGATTATTGGTTGCACGCTGTTCTGATTCAAACTGCCCCCCATACTGGATGAAGTAGCCCTTAGGCAATTGAACCTTTTGCTTGATCTGTGACTGAATGTCGCTCACGACACTTCCCAGATCCCGGTCAGCAACGTTTGCCGAAACGACAATTAACCGTGAAACATCTTCCCGGTTCACGACATTGGCACCCATGCCATACCCCACTTGAGCGACATCCCCCAGCGAGATAATCTGTCCTGTTGGGGTACTGATGGGAATCGCTCGAATTGCATCCAGGTTATTGCGAGCATCCTCCGGCAACGAGACTGCGATATTGATCAGTTGCTGATTCTCTGCTACCTGCGATACAACACGACTGTTAAGGGCAGTCTCAACCACCTCTGATACCTGTTCCATCCTCAGTCCATAGTTAGCGGCGGTGGTGCGGTTGTATTGAATCTGCACCTGCCGGATGGGAAGTTGGGGCTCAAGCTGCAAATCGACAACGCCTGCAATCGGCTCGATAGAATCCCGCACCTGTTCACCCAGTGTTCGCAGTTGTGCCAGGTCAGTACCGAAGATTTTAATGGCGATCGCACTCCTTACCCCAGACAAAACCTCATCCATCCGATGGGAAATAAAACCACCCACGTTAGACGCAACACCCGGCAGTTGGTTGAATGCTTCTCGCAGTTGTTTGATGCTGGCTTCACGGTCTTGCAGCGCCAGATCGCTCAATTCCACATCCACATGCGCCATATTGACTCCTGCCCCATCAGCATCGCCAGGGGCACGTCCCGCTCGCACCTGTACCCACGCATAAAGAGGATTCTCTTGGAGGGAGTTGGCAAACGCCTGTCCTGCCCGATTGGTCATCTCCAGTGAGACACCGGGAAACAGAACCATCGAATTGACCAGCGACTGCTCCCGGAATTCAGGCAGAAACACCCGTCCAAGAGAAGGCACCAGCGCAATAGTGGCAATCAGGGCTGCCAGCGCAATGCTCAGAATCACCTGGGGCGATCGCAGCGACAGATTGAGCAGGGGACGGTAGAGTCGCTCTGCCCAGCGAGACACAAAGGTACCCTCCTGTGGCAAGGTCTGGTCTGCTAGCAAAATTGCACAGAGTGCAGGGGAAACCGTCATAGCAACCAGTGTGGAGGCGCAGATCGACAGCAGATAAGCCACCCCCATCGGCGCAAAAATCCGTCCTTCTACGCCCGTCAAACTGAAAATGGGGGCAAACACGACCACAATGATCACCGTGGAGAAGATTACCGCCAGACGCACCTCTACAGACGTGTCATACACTACCCGCAAGGGATGTTTGGGATTTCCCTGTGCCTGATTGGTTCTCAGCCCGCGATAGCAATTTTCCATGTCAACAATTGAATCATCGACAACGGAACCAATTGCAACCACGAGTCCACCCAGCGTCATGGTATTAATGCCCAGACCAAATGCTTTCATCAGCATCAAGCCAATCAACAGGGACAAAGGGATGGCGATCAGTGTGATCGCAGCAGTGCGCCAATTCATCAGAAACAGCAGCATGATCACCGACACGATGGCGATACCTGCCAGCAGGGAACCGCTGACGTTACGAATGGCGGTGTCGATAAAATTTGCTTGCCGGAAGGTGCGAACAACTTGAACATCCGCTGGAAAGGTTGGTTGCAAGGACTGCATCACAGCTTCCACGGCTCTGGTAACCGTCGGTGTATCCACGTCGGGCTGTTTATTAATCAGCAGCACCACCGCAGATTGTCCATTGAAGCTGGCATCTCCTCGTTTCAGCGCTGCCCCCGTTTTGACCTCTGCCACATCCCGCAGCAGAATCGGTTTGCCCTGTTCAACTTTGACCACCGAACGCTGTAAATCGTCGATGGACTGCACCTGTCCGATGCCCCGAATCAGCAATTCTTGACCGCCACCGATCAGGAAGCCCCCCGGTGCATTTGAGTTTGCGCCTCTGGCAGCATCCGTCACTTCGTTGAGCGCAACGTTGAGCGATCGCAGCTTTTCTGGATCAACCAGGACTTGCTCCTGGCGCTCGTCTCCTCCATAGATTGTAATTTGGGAGACTCCGGACACTGACAGAATTCGGTTGCTCAAGGTCGTCTCTACAAGCTGCCGGAGAGCCATCAGTGAGGTTGCCCCCTGCCCGTTGACTGTGAAGGCATACTGCAAAATCGTCCCCAATGGCGAAACAAGGGGAGAAATCTCTGGCGGATGAGCACCCTCCGGTAGTTGATTGGTGACTTGCTGAAGCCGTTCTGTCACCGATTGCCTTGCTCGATAAATGTCCGCATTCTGGTCAAAGATGACGTTTACCATCGATAGCCCAACTTTCGATGATGACCGCACCATCGTTACGCCGGGTAGCCCATTCACCGCGCTCTCAATCGGTACAGTAATTTGCGCTTCCACTTCTTCTGGAGCCAGTCCAGTGGCTTCAGTATGAATGTCTACCTGGGGCGGCGCGAATTCGGGAAACACGTCCAATGGCATCTGCGAGACGGTGAATACCCCCCATACCGTCACCAGAATGGCGCAAAGGATGATCAGCCAGCGCTGGGTAATGGAATTTTTAAGAATCTGGTTCAAAAGCGAGTTGAACATCGGAGGTTAAATCCCTCCCTGCTTGTCCGAAAGATCGGTTTTCTTCTTGCGGGTGCCAATGAAGACAACCGCTCCCACCAGCAGCACTGCACCACCACCGATTGCCGCCGCAATTTTCTTTATAGACCAGCCTCCAGACGGCTCATCGTGACTGTGGGCAAGCCCCTGCGCGTGTGCCTGTGTGTGTTCAGCTTCGCTTTTAGGGGTGGCGATCGCCGCTGGACTGGCAACTGTAGCATCAGGAGCAGTGGTAGCCTGCGCAGTCGTGGTTGGTTCCGCAGGCTGAGTTTTGCGTGACTGGGCATAGAGCATCAGGCTTCCCTGAGTCACCAGCTCCTCACCCATCGACAACCCTTGAGTCACTTCAACTAAATCTCCCTGAGTGGCTCCGGTTGTCACCTCGACTGGCTCATAAAAATTCTCGTACTGCACAAAGGCAATCTGCTTACCGTCGGCATCCACCAATGCTGTCATGGGTATCATCACCCCTGCTCCACCGGATGCTGCCTGGGCGATCGGGGTGACCACAATACCTATCTGCTGGTCGGTTTGAGGATTGACCTGCACCTTTTGCACATCGCCAACGGCCTGAAACTCATTACCATGTCCAGGGTGAGCAAGAGCTGGTGCTGAGATGCTGACAAGCAGCATTGCTGAAAGAACAGGTTTGATTAAGGGCAAGGGTTTCATGAATACCTCCTCACGAGAAGAACACAGTTTCTCTAAACTGTGTTAAAAGCTCCTACAGTCTGTCAGAAGGAAGATGAAATCCAGGTGAAATGAGCGCTGTTTCAGTAGAATCAGGCTGATGGGTCTTTGCTTTTTCAGGTATGCGAGTTCTACTGGTCGAGGATGAACAGGATTTGGGGCAGGCGATTAAGCAAGTCCTGGTCAGCGAGAAGTACGTCGTGGATTGGATTCCCGATGGCGAGCAGGCATGGGGGCAACTCGAAAGCCAGTGGACAGATTATACAGTGGCAATTGTTGACTGGATGCTGCCGGGACTATCGGGTCTGGAACTCTGTCAACGTCTGAGAGCACACCGAAACCCTCTACCCGTCCTGATGCTGACGGCGCTGGGGCAACCTGAAAACCGGGTTGCTGGGCTGGATGCAGGAGCCGATGATTACCTGGTCAAGCCGTTTGTGATGGAAGAACTGCTGGCACGACTGCGGGCACTTCAGCGGCGATCGCCCCAACTGCAACCGCAAAACCTGACCATCGGAGCCTTCACCCTGGACAGTGCCAACAACGCTCTTCTCGTTCAGCAGGAAAGTGGCTTCCCTCAGACGATCCCATTAACAACTAAAGAGTTTCAGGTGCTGGCTTACCTGATGCAGAACCGCGATCGCATCATTCCAGGCAGCAAGATTCGCCATCAGTTGTGGGACATCGATGAAGACCCGGTGAGCAATGTTGTCGCTGCCCAAATCCGTCTGCTGCGTCGAAAGTTTGCCAGCTACAATTGCAACTGCCCAATTGAGACAATTTCAGGGCAGGGTTATCGTTTTCAGTCAACGCCATGAATACCCAGCAACTTTTCCGCCGTAGCCGCGTTCGTTTGGCACTCTGGTATGCGCTGGTGATGGGAGTGATTTTGGGTGTATCTGGGTATGGGATGTACCGGGTATTAGTGCAATCGAATTGGGCTGCTCTGGAACGCGAGATCGAATCGAGTGCAGGAACCCTTCACGATAGTCTGGAGCCAATGCTGCCCGCTTCAGAGGAGCCAACAGGGGTGCTGAAACAAATTTTTCCTGAACTTTGCCTGGTCGGACAGCCCTGTAATGTTCGTCCTACGCTGATTCAGCGGCACACAACCGGGATTAGCGATCGCAGCATCTACTACATTCGTCTGTTTAACCATCAGGGCAAATTATTGGCTTATTCACCAAACCTGCCGTCCCAACTCCCCCAATCCTTCAATCCTGAGCCGTGGCAAACGTTTGATGTTGCTCCTGGAACTCGCTATCACCAATTCACAACGATTCTGCATGGGGCGAACGCGGGTCATACCGCTGGTCAGCCTACTAGCCAACCGTCCTGGGGCTACCTGCAAGTCGGGCGAACTTTAGAAGCTTTTGATGCAGAGAGAAATCGGATTCGCTGGACGTTTGCTGTTGCTCTGCCAATCGTGCTGGGTCTGGTCGCTGCTTCAAGTTGGTGGCTCTCAGGTCTGGCAATGCAGCCCATCTACCAGTCTTACCAGCAGCAACAGCAGTTCACTGCGAATGCTGCCCACGAATTGCGCTCTCCCCTCGCCAGCCTGCTTGCCACGGTGGAGGCAGTTCTACGGATTCCGCCATCCAACCAGCAAGATGTTCATACCATGTTGCAAACGGTTGAACGACAGGGGCGACGATTGGGACATCTGGTATCCGACCTGCTGCTTTTGACCAGTCTTGAAAATGCCCCAGCTCAACCGTTTCAGCCCTGTTGCCTGAATGATCTGATCAGCGATCTGACTGAGGAATTTTTGGAACTTGCAACTGCGGCTGATATTGATCTCAATAGCCAGATCCCTGGTGCTGAAGTTTATGTCCAGGGAAACGGATCTCAACTCTATCGGCTCGTGTCAAACCTGATCGCAAACGCCATTCAGTACACACCTGGAGGTGGCTCAATCTTTATCAGCCTGTCTGTTCATGATCGCTTCGCTGTCATCTCGGTTAAAGATACTGGTATTGGTATTCCCACCACTGAGCAAAACCGCATTTTTGACCGCTTCTATCGAGTGGATGGCGATCGCTCCCGCAAAACAGGCGGAACAGGATTAGGTCTGGCGATCGCTCAGACCATTGCCCACATTCACAAGGGGCATCTTGAAGTCAAAAGCTATGTCGGGCAGGGCAGTCTTTTTACACTTCATCTTCCCTACCTGGACTTTTGACTAAATCGCGCCGATTTTTCCTGAAACGTTGGCTCCGTCAGCGTTTCAGGAAAAATCGGCGCTAAAATTAAATTCGCCGCGAAACGCTCTCATAGAGCTGATTGACTGACAAAACTCCTGAAACCCCAATTCCTGCGTAGGTTGGGTTAGCGACAGCGTAACCCAACATAACCGCTGCTGGTGTTGGGTTTCACGCTGTTCAACCCAACCTACGGTAAAATCTGTCAGTCAATCAGCTCATAGAGAGCGTTTCGCGGCATTGTAAATCAACAACTTCATGCCCCTCAGTCCCCCGGCTCGACCCCTCGGACTTCGGCGAAAAAAAACCATAGAATATCTTCTATGCAGATGAGAGCTTTTTTTTGGGCCACTCAATGAGTAATTGCTGCCCAGAGTAGCGTAGAGTTAAAAATAATTTCACTATTCAGTAAGTAGGCGGAGAAAGAGTCGAAGTCCTGAAAGCTGTTTCGCCCTGAGCGAAGTCGAAAGGCGAAACAGCTTTCAGGATTTCAAGCTTAATCTCACCTACCACTTACGATTTAGGTTTTCAGAGTCTGAAGTCGCTCGGCAACTATTCTCAGCAGTCTTTTGTTGAGATTGATTTGGGTGGGCGATCGCAGATGCTGGATTCCATTCTCCAGCCGATTTCTATCTATAGCCGATCCGTTATATGAAACTGATCGCGTCTAGTTGGTTCGATCTATCGTTCACTTATCTCAATGATGATAATTACTAATACAGCACTTTGCGCTGAGATAGAACCAACGTTTTTGTTGAGAGCCGCGCTCAACAAAAACGTTGTACTATACGCGCTTGCAAAGCGCTGTATCAATTCGGCTTAATAACCTCCGGGGTGATACCCTCGGCAGTGTCAAGGTTGCCCTGGTCTCATTGCCCCCTGGTTCTGGCCTCCGGCATTGCCTTTGGGGTGGGGGATTCTATGGGGAATATTGTGGCGGCTTTTTTTCAGTCCTGTTTGACGGTACCCCAGGTTGATCTCTGAACCGACTCTGTCAATGGTCATAATCCCTATTTACAGGCTCTCGTGCATCTGTAGGGGTAAAATGCCTCACTCTTACTCTCTCTAATTCTTTAAGGTTCATCTATTTCATCCATTGCAATACTCCTCGTTAGAGGAGTCAGAAGGAGGTATCCGTGGATTTTTTGTCCTTGTTTTTAATGGACTTCGTTAAGCAGTTGCAGTCCCCAACACTCAGCTTTTTGCTTGGTGGTATGGTCATTGCTGCCCTTGGTAGCCAACTGCAAATTCCAGAGTCGATTTGTAAGATCATCATCTTCATGTTGCTTACCAAAATCGGTCTGACCGGTGGAATTGCGATCCGCAATTCCAACCTGACGGACATGATTTTACCTGCACTGTTTTCTGTTTTAATAGGCATTCTCATTGTATTCATCGCTCGCTATACGCTGGCCAAACTGCCGAAGGTCAAAACCGTGGATGCGATCGCCACTGGGGGATTGTTTGGTGCCGTGAGTGGCTCTACCATGGCCGCCGCCCTGACGCTCCTGGAAGAACAAAACATCCAATACGAGGCATGGGCAGGCGCACTCTATCCCTTCATGGATATCCCAGCACTCGTAGCTGCGATCGTGGTAGCCAACATCTATCTCAACAAGAAGAAGCGTAGTGCAGCAGACGGGTATCTCAGCAAGCAGGAATATCTCAGCAAGCAGGAATATCTGGGTATGCAGCCCGGTTCAGAGGGCGATTATCCCGATCAGCAGGAGTATCCAAGTACACGGCAGGAGTATCTCAGCAAGCAGCACGGACCTGCAGATAATCGGGTCAAGATCTGGCCGATCGTGCAGGAAAGCCTCCAGGGGCCTGCCCTGTCAGCAATGTTGCTCGGCCTTGCTCTTGGCCTGTTTGCACGGCCAGAAAGTGTCTATGAGAACTTCTACGATCCCCTGTTCCGGGGTCTGCTTTCGATCTTGATGCTGGTTATGGGAATGGAGGCATGGTCAAGGATTGGCGAACTGCGCAAGGTGGCCCAATGGTATGTTGTTTATAGCGTGGTGGCACCGCTGGTACATGGGTTCATCGCGTTCGGTCTCGGCATGGTTGCCCACTATGCTACAGGCTTCAGCATGGGTGGTGTGGTGATTCTGGCCGTTATCGCCGCCTCCAGTTCAGACATCTCAGGGCCGCCCACGTTGCGCGCTGGTATCCCGTCGGCCAACCCCTCCGCCTACATCGGTGCTTCCACAGCCATCGGTACACCCGTTGCGATCGGCTTGGCAATACCACTCTTCGTCGGGCTTGCCCAGGCGATAGGCGGTAGCTAATTCCAGACGAGCCGTGGTCTGTCAGTGCTCCCTTGACCTGGCAGACCCGGTGGATCAATTTACAGGATCATGATGCATAAGTAAGGAGGTAACCAACATGGCCAAACCAGCCAAAAAGCTCGTCATCGTCACGGAAAAGATTCTGCTGAAGAAGATCGCCACTATCATCGAGGAATCCGGGGCGACCGGTTTTACGGTGGTGGAGACTGGCGGTAAAGGCAGTCGTAACGTGCGCTCGTCGGGACAACCCAACGTTTCTGACACTCAGGCGAATATCAAATTTGAGGTGCTCACCCCGGATCGGGATATGGCTGAAAATATTTCGGATCAGGTCGCCATGAAGTTTTTCAATGATTATGCGGGCATTACCTATATCTGTGACGCAGAGGTACTGTACGCGCACACTTTCTGTGGCCCAGAAGGCTGTTGAATCGAATCGGCGCAGACCTGAAAGCCGGGGTATAACCTCTGTTTTTGGTGTCCGTTACTCAAAACGTGAGCCGATTTAGATAATGCCCAGGTGGAGAAGCTGCTTGTGATTCAAGATAATCTCAACACCTATTCGCCTGCGTCACTCATTGACGACTGGGATTGTCTCGAACCAGGTAGCTGTCTCGAACCGGGCAGACGCATCTAAGGTATGACCAGACTGGAACGGTTGCCTTTTTCAGACCTCCAGTTTTATGACTTCCTCAAACCCTTCACCCTCATCGCTTAAAACTTATGATTTTGTCCAACATTCTGCCTCATTTCAGTGGAGGGATAGCCGCTCTCATGGCTCCGATACCATTCCTGGCGACCGTTGTGGCTGAGGATTCACCCATTATTCTGTCTGGCGTATTGCTGACCCTGGTGGTGATTTACTTGGCTAGTAAGTTCGGCGCCGAAGTCGCTAGGCGATTGGATTTTCCGCCCGTTCTAGGTGAACTGGTTGCTGGTGTGATTGTCGGCGTCTCAGCATTGCACCTGGTGATCTTCCCTGAAGGGGGGCTGTCTGCCTCTGACTCGGTGATTATGACGGCGCTGCAGGGTTTGAATCAATTGACGCCGGATGCGCTGACCCGAATCTTTGAGTCGCAAAGTGAAGTAATTTCGGTTCTGGCTGAAATCGGCGTGGTGATTCTGCTGTTTGAGATTGGACTGGAATCTGATCTGCGGCAACTAAAGGAAGTGGGGATTCAAGCCACGGTCGTCGCCTGTGTCGGAGTCGCGGCACCTTTTGCGGCAGGTACGGTAGGGTTGATGATGCTCTTTCATGTCGCAGCGATTCCAGCAATTTTTGGGGGAGCTGCGTTAACGGCAACGAGTATCGGCATTACCTCTAAAGTGTTGGCAGAGTTGGGTCAACTTAAATCTAAAGAAGGACAAATCATTGTTGGTGCAGCAGTGATTGATGATGTCCTCGGGATTATTGTCCTGGCTGTAGTCGCCAGCTTAGCCAAGACTGGTGAGATTGATGTTGCTAATGTCATTTACTTGATTGTTAGCGCCACGGCATTTCTGGTGGGATCAATTTTGTTGGGGGGGATCTTCAATAAAAGTTTTGTGGCAATTGTGGATCAGCTAAAAACCCGGGGCAATATTGTTATTCCAGCATTCATCTTTGCTTTCTTTATGGCATTTTTGGGTAACGCTATTCATCTCGAAGCCATTTTGGGTGCCTTTGCAGCGGGTTTGGTGCTCGATGAAACTGATGCCCGGAACGAGTTAGATGAATTAATCAAACCGATCGCCGATTTACTGGTACCCATCTTCTTTGTGACGGTTGGAGCGCGTGCTGACCTCGGTGTTCTGAACCCGGCGGTACCGGAGAATCGGGCAGGTCTATTGATTGCTGTCTTTTTGATAGGGGTGGCAATCTTTGGCAAACTGGTGACGGGCTGGGCGGTGTTTGGATTACCTGGAATCAATCGCCTCGCGATCGGGGTGGGGATGATCCCTCGAGGTGAGGTGGGTCTGGTGTTTGCTGGCATTGGCTCAGCTAGCGGCATTTTGGATAAACCGCTGGAGGTGTCGATTATTATCATGGTGATCTTGACAACTTTTCTGGCTCCGCCTTTTTTGCGGGTCGCTTTTGGTTCATCCACTCAGCCCCTCCCAGAACCTACCGTTCCTGTAGAAGCGGTGAGTGAGTAACGCTAAGAGGTTTGCCATAAAATAAAATCCCGGTAAAACCCCAGTTTTCACCTGGCGCGGCTTCGCAGCGCCAGGTGAAAACTGGGGTTTTATTAAACTCTGCCCCCTAAACTCCCTGTCATTTTCCTGTCATTTCTTCTGCGTATGTTGAAGGGGTCAGAAGCATTAGTGGCTTCTGACCCCTTAATCTTGAGATGCAAAATACAAATGCTAACTCCAATTGCAAGTCTTCGTGTGCAGGATGATGTTCTGGTAACCATTCGCGGGGTTGTCGAGCGAATTCGAGGGGATAGATTTGTCTTGCGTGATGGCACAGGGCAGGTACTGGTTGATGCAGATTTAAGACGCAGTCGTCTGAATCTAACTGTAGGAGAGCAGGTTACAGTTGTCGGTGATCTCGATGATGAGGATTTTGATGCCCGGCGCATTACTCGCTCTAATGGAGAGGTCGTGCTTAATCGATTGGGGTCTATCCCTGTTGACAATCGTGTCATTCGGGGCACTAATCGTCATGATCGCCTGATCGGTGGTGCTGGCAATGACACATTAATTGGTGGTGCTGGCAATGACACATTAATTGGTGG
>CAZVXA010000040.1:23198-37656 GCA_964630955.1 uncultured bacterium
GTGCTGGCAATGACACATTAATTGGTGGTGCTGGCAATGACACATTAATTGGTGGTGCTGGCAATGACACATTAATTGGTGGACTTGGACGCGATCGCCTCCAGGGTGGGGTTGGGCGCGATCGCTTCATCTATCAATCTATACGGGATGCCGGAGATACGCTGATCGATTTTAATCCCTGGCAAGATGTGATTGATCTCACTCGGCTTTTCACGCCTCGAACCCTTGAAAGTGGGAGATTTCAAGATTTCGTTCGGTTTACCCAGCGTGGAAATCATACCGTTGTGCACGTTGATCTGGATGGCCGCAATTCGCAATTTGGGTTTCGTGCGCTATTGACTGTTACGAATACCCAGGCTAACCGTTTGGGTTCACAAAATGTTCAGCTTTAACCTGGGATTCTCCCTGGTCGATTTTTGAACAGATTGGTTTGCTGCGGTGTTCTTCATGTTGCTGAAGTACAGGGGTGGTGGTGTTCCCACGCAGGGGCACACCCCCTGACCCCCTGCACCCCGTATTTCACCAGGACAAAAAGGGTTGTGTTCTCCTGGTTTTGGGCAGATTTGTGATCTACTGAGTCTGAAAGAGTTTGTAGTGGCTGACTTAACGGAGAAATGAATGATGAATCGTTTAGGTATTGTGGCTGTATTGGGTCTAAGCAGTGTTGCGGCTTTGGTTGCTGTTGTACCCAGCGATGCACGGACTAGCCAGACTGGAATTGTGGAACGGGTTTGGGAAGATGGTTTCCGTTTGAATACCGGGAATCGTACTGTCACAGTTGACTCTTGGGAGGTTTATGGGGATAGCACTGCCCAATATATTCAGGTCGGCGATCGCGTTACCGTCACAGGTGAATTTTCGGGAGGTGAATTTGATGCTTTTACGATTCAAGTCGATCGCTAATTTGCCTGTTAAATAGAATTTGTACAATTTCAGTAAATCGGAAATGGGGTGTTTGGGGCGTGCAACGCACGCCCCAAACACCTTAAAACCAGGAGAAAAAGGGCGCTAAGCACCCTTTTTCTCCTGGTTTTAGGCAGATTTGTGGTCTATTGAATCTTCATCGTTGCCCTGTATCTTGTAACTTACAGCGCTTCGTGCTTGAATCAGCCATAGTTTTTTTGTGAGAGCCGCGCTCCGCGCGGCTCTCACAAAAAAACGGGTTTTAAGTGCTTGAACAGCGCTGTAATAGCTGTAATAGCGTTGTAGAGGGTGTTTATCAGCATGATCGACCACTCTCTACCGCCCCCAGTACACGCCTTACTCTCAACCATGCGTATTCTGTTTGTCGAAGATGACCCCGAACAACTGGAACCTTTGACAATCGCCCTCAGCCAGGTGGGCCACGTTGTTGATTCCGTCGAAGACGGGGAAACAGCCCAATGGTTGATGGGTGAAAAAGAGTATGATCTGCTCATTTTTGATTGGATGTTGCCGGATCTGGATGGCATCCAGCTTTGTCGCCTCTATCGAGATGCAGGGAAAGGATCTCCGATTCTGCTGCTTACCGCCAAAGATACAATCTCAGATCGCGTGATGGGGCTGGATGCAGGAGCGGACGATTATCTGATTAAACCCGCCGATGTGAAAGAGTTACTGGCACGGGTACGAGCCTTGGGACGGCGATCGCCCCTGTGGACGGGTGATATACTCTGTATCGCTGATCTGCAACTGCACCTCAGTAACATGACGGCTGAACGGCAGACCGAGAGTGTTTCTCTATCCAGTCGAGAGTTTCAACTGCTGGAATATTTTATGCGTCATCCCAAACAGGTGTTGACCCGTGATCAGATTGAGTTAGCCCTCTGGCAATGGGGAACAGAGCCAGAAAGTAATGCCGTTGCCACTTTAATTCGTCGCCTTCGTCAACGGCTCAAGTCGCTCAACTGCGAAACCTGGATTGAAACCGTCCATGGTGTAGGCTATCGGCTGGTGCCCCCTGGAGATGCAGAATGAAAGGTCTTTCTCTCCCAAATCTCTTACACAAACGGCTGGCCTATCTGGCGAGTTGCGGGAAAGGATTTCTGAGAACATGGTCGGTTCAGCAACGGGGAACTCTGATTTTATCGATTCCTATTGTTTGTCTGCTGACATCTCTGGCAGCCTTTGCATGGCTCAAAGCCAGTCTTGTCGAGGACGAATTTTGGGTGCAGCATACCCAGCAAGTACGGCTGGAGACCAAACGATTACAGGCGGCTCTATTGGATGCTGAAACGGGGGTGCGTGGCTATGGACTAACACGCCGCCCTAGTTTTCTGGAACCTTATCAGCAAGCCCAGCAACAAATTCCTCTATCGCTCAACACTTTGGAGTCACTGGTCAGTGACAACCCCGCTCAAACTCGGCAACTGCAAAGCATTCGGCAGTCCGTTGGTATAACGATGCAAATTCTGCATCAAAAACAAAACCTGCAACAGGAATTAGCCACCCTTAACCGAGCGCCGGATGCAATGGTTCCTGCGGCTCTTCTTTACGATTGGCTGGAGGAAGGGAAGACATCAATGGATGCTACCCGTTTCGCCATTGACCAGTTTGCAGATGAGGAAGAACGCCTGTTGCAAGTTCGTAAAGAACACCTGGAAACCTATCGCCGCATCACCTGGTTCGTCCTGTGGTTGTCAGCGGTGATTGGAATTCTAGGTGGTCTTTTCTCAACCTATCTGTTTCGGCGATTGCAGCAGGAATTAAAACTACGCCAGCAACGCCTGGAACAGACAAACCAGCAGTTAACGCAGGCTTACGATCAGTTACAACGCTTCACCGCCAATGCATCCCATGAGTTGCGGGCACCCCTGGCAGCGGTGCTCAGTAATGTGCATGTGGGACTGACAGCCTCCGAAGATGACTGGGTAACGCCCCGACAACGGTTAGCTAAAATTGAAAATTTGGTTCAATCCATGAGTGCCCTGGTTCGCGACTTGTTATTCCTGGCTCGACATGAGGGGCAGTTAACAGAAGACGTTCGGCAACCGTTGAAACTGCTGCCATTTCTAGAGGCGATCGCCCAGGATTGGAAACCCCAGGCTGCAAACCATCACTTGCAGTTACTCATTGATTTACCATCCCAGAATATTGTGCTGCAAGCGGATGCAAATCTTTTGCAACAGGCAATCGCCAACCTCCTCAGTAATGCCTTCCGCTACACTCCCGCAGGGGGAACGGTTCTCCTGCAAGCGTCTATTCACCTTCAACAGGTTGTGATCGCTATCCAGGATACCGGAATAGGCATTTCAGGGGAAGACATTCCTTATATTTTTGAACGGTTCTACCGTACCCGATCCAGTCGTGCCAGGGTCAGAAATGGATTCGGGTTGGGCTTGGCGATCGCCCAATATATCATTCATGCCCACGGTGGACGGATCTCAGTTTGCAGCATTCTAAATCAGGGCAGCACCTTTACCATTGCCCTACCTTTAACCAATTCGCGAAATTCCTCATCGCCTGTGTAGTGATGGATTGAGACTGATCCGGTTTAGTGAACATCTGAATAAGAGTACACTCAGATCTTGCACCTCGATTAAAGAAAAGCCAAAACCCTGATTTTACCGCCGCAAAGCGGCGACAGAATCGGGTTTTTGGGTTTTCTTTGGGCAAAGTGAAAGATGTCAGTCAATCAATTTAAACTTTTCAACTCTCATGCTCAGGTTCTGATTGCTCTTGATCAATTGGTGTGACTAAAACCTTGTCCACTCGATTACCGTCCATGTCTACGATCTCAAAGCGTAACCCCTTCGACTCAAAATTTTCGCCGGAACGTGGAATCCGTCCGAAAAGGGAGATAATTAGCCCACCTAAAGTGTGATAGTTTCCAGTTTCAGTTCCCGGAAGTGTTTCTCTTTGTAGGAGCTCTTTCAACTCGTCAGTTGACAGTAATCCGTCTAACAACAAGGACCCGTCATCACGACGAATGACTTGGGGTTCATCCGCATCCTGATCCGAGAGAGTACCCAGAACCGCCTCTGTCAGATCATGGAGTGTCACCAATCCCTGAATACTGCCATATTCATCCGTAATGAGTGCTAAATGTTGACCAGTCTCCCTGAAGTTCTCCAGGACATCCAGCGCTGGAGTGCTTTCAGGAACAAAAGTCGGAGTTTGTATGGCCTCTCTGAGGTTAGGGTTGCCACCCAGGTGAATTGTTAAAAGATCCTTCACCGACAGAATCCCCAGGCAGTGATCCAAGTCTTCCGAAGCGACAGGGAAGCGAGAGTAGGGGCTGTCCAGGATCTCTCTTTGGATGTCTAACAGTGGATCATTGATATCAACCCAGACAATTTCGGGACGCGGGGTCATAAGAGATCTGACCGAGCGATCGCCGAGGCGAAAGACACGGTTCACCATATTTTGTTCTTCAATTTCAAACAACCCTGCTCTAGCGCCCTGATCAATCAGCACCTTGATCTCTTCCTCCGTAACGGGCTGCTCTTCCGCAGCACGAATGCCGAGTAGATTCAGAATTGCATCAGTGGAAACACTGAGAAGATGAACAATCGGAGCAGTCAGCTTCGCCAGCCCACTCATGGGTTTAGCGACTGTACACGCAATTTTTTCTGGATTATTGAGAGCAATCCGTTTCGGTACTAGCTCGCCAATGACGAGAGAGAAGTAAGTGATTAAGGTAACAACAAAGCCAATGCTGAGCGGTTCACTGTAAGGAGCAAGGGCGGGAACTTGTTTAACCACTCCCTGGAGCCGAGAAGCGAGTGTAGCCCCACCTACCGCCCCACTAAGAATACCAATCAGCGTAATGCCAATTTGAACAGCAGATAAAAAGTTGTTTGGAGAACTGGCAAGCTTTAAGGCTGTTCTTGCTCCTTTGCTGCCTCGCTTTGCTAATTGTTCTAATCGTACTTTGCGAGAAGACACAATTGAAATTTCTGAGCCAGAAAAAACACCGTTGGCAACGATTAGTACAATGATAAGGACAATCTCAAAGAAGGCAGCAGACATTTTAATGTTTGGGTAAATTGTTGATAGTGAAAGAGGTAGCCTCTGATTTCTCTATCGTACTGTGAGGGTAAGGTTTTAAGACGCTGGGGTCAACGCTTCTTCTTAGATTTTTCAGGTTTGGATGCAAAACCCTTGGTGGGAGCGGCTTCTCCAAGAAAAACTTGGTTCGCCTGCCGAACTTGTGCAGCATCATCATCGTATAGAAATGGCAGATAGGCGTATCGGCGGCCTGCAATGACTGGAGTTGCTTCATGAAGCAAGGAACAGGAGAACACCACGGCTCCACCAGCGGGAGCTGTATAAGTCTTTCGCCCAAACTCAGGAAATCTCAATAGTCCACCCTCATATTCCCCTGTGTTGAGATTGAGAGAAACTGCAAATCTGCGGTGGGCGGTACCTTTTGTTGTGTTGTCTCGGTGTGGGTTGAAAAATCCTCTATCCTTACTGTCATAGCAGGCAACAATATGGCGCTCAATTCGAGTGGCTTTGAATTGAAAAGCTTTATGGATCTCTGGAGCCAGACGGTCATGGATGCGAAACATTGCTTCCTTTCGCAAACTGTCGTCTACAATTTCCTGGTCTCGACGACGCTTGAAAGCAGGATCGCTGATACCTACCGTCCGTCCTTGCTTTTCTCTCATGAACCCAGATTCTTCTCCACCATGTTGCTCGTAATGAGCAATCAATGCTCGACACAGTTCAGGTTCAAAGATGCGAGGAACAACCAGGATAGGTGCCTGGATTGAAGCGGGTTCATCGGGTGGGATCTCTGGTACTTGAGAGAGAACGTGCATCAGTTGAGGAACATGGTTGTCAAGGTCAGGCTCAAAGGAGAGTACGGCAAATACTCGTAATCGTTCATCCAGAATGTAAGTACATTGGTGGTACGTACTCTTTCCATCAGTAACTTTGTAAAGCAAGCTAACATTCTGGTCTAAATCTATAAAAAAGCGAATACCAGGTATTTGCTCCTGCAAACGCGAGAACTTTTGATCTTCCGGGTCAATACTCACGCCGAAGAAACAGCAAAACTTATCATTGAAGACTTCACGATAGTGAGCTAAGTCTTCCAATACTTTCTTGCTTGCTGTATCGCTGGAAGATTTGAGGAAGCACATTACCACATATCGGCCCGCGACTGATTCAAAGTGGTAGTTAGGGTTGGTTGTAGAAGCTGCTGTAAACCAGGGAGCAGGTTTACCAGGAGGAAGCAACATGTGACAGGGCGAATGTAAATTTACTATAGCCATCCTTTTCAGGATATGATACAGGGGGTACAACCTAATGTTGGGTAGCACACCGCCCCTCACCCCCTGTTCATATCCTATTTGTGAAAGCTGTACATCAAGGATATTCTCTCTACTGTGTTGGTGGCAACTGCTTTTCTCCTCCTGTTTCTGTGTGTTTACTTTGAGTGAATGGTTAGCCTGAGATCTTGCACCAGAAACCAAAACCCTGATTCTGCCGCCGCGAAGCGGCGGCAGAATCAGGGTTTTGGTTTTTCTTTAAGCAAGGTGTAAGATCTCAGATAGCTAAACAGCCCCATTCTGCATCAACACAACCTGAATCGTCTTTGCAATTAATTTCAGGTCATACCACAGTGACCACTTCTGCTGATAATTCAGATCCATCTGCACAATCTCTTCAAAGTTCTTGATGTGCGATCGGCTGGGTGAGGCTTGGAACAGGCAGTTGCTACTTTGCAACAATATCAATTTCTTGCAGTACCTGAAGCACTTGCTTGATTCGTCCTCCCATTCCCTGAACTATCAGATTCAGGTGAAGCATCTTCTCCTCAAAGAGATCAAATATGATGATGTTTCTGTGAACAGGAAGGAGATGGGGTACAAGCAAAAAGTATTGGAGCCGGAACCCAATCCGAAGATCGAACCATTGGAGGGGATCACCCCTACGACGCAGCGTGTTGAAGTGAACAACAGTGAAGCCCTTGTTCAAGCAGTGCTTCAGATCGCTCCAGGGTTCAACCCCAAAGTGTTTGCCGTTGCCCTGGCGCGATTTGGCGAGACTCGAACTCGTCATGCCATTACGGAGCGGGCAGGAAGTAGGTGTGAGTATTGCTTGCTTCGCTCCGGACTCAGTTTCTTTCCGCATGATGTGGATCATATTATTGCAGAAAAACACGGCGGGGCAACAGTCGAAGCGTGGGCACAGACCGTTGTTGAGGTTTTGTGGTTGTGTATTAACTAAACAACAATAATAAAGCTGAAAGTGATCGGTAAAATTCTCCAGAATTTCACTACAATTGCATCAAAAATTTGTTCTTGATCCATCAACCTTAGCAGGTCATTCAACATATACAGCACTTCGCAAGTGCATCTGGTACAAACTTTGTTTTGAGAACTGTGCAGAGCGCGGTTCTCAAAATAAAGTTTGGTTTTAGTTCAGCGCAAAGCGCTGTAACTGCCGGAGTGATTGGACATAATTGGCTTTTAAGCTTATTGGCTGCAAAATCCTTTGCTGCCCTGCCGCTCTCTCTTTCACTCCATTGCAGCGATATTATGACTACTCTTCGATCGCACCTATTACCTCGGCGACTTTAGAGTATGCGAAAATGAACCGACCCCGCGTAGGATGGGCAAAGCGAAGCGTGCCCATCACCCAACGACAGGCTAGATGGGCACGCTTCGCTTTGCCCATCCTACGAATAAAGAGTCTTTGTGCAATGCACCCTATTTGATCACCGAGGTAATAAGTAGGCAGGCGTGATTAAGCTTGAAACCCAAAAAGCTGTCCCGCCCGCGCAACGGGCGGGACAGCTTTTTGGGTTTCGACTTTTTCCACGCCCACTTACTTAATGCCTTAAGTGCCTGCTTTTGGGCAGTCGTTAAAAACTTGAAAGTATCATCAGCTACATTTTTCTACCTCTATAACTCCTTAGAATCGAGAATACAGAGTCTCAAAAATAGTTGTCTGACATTTGTAAAAATTACATTGCGGCCAATTCTATGAATCAACCAACAATTGAACGTTATACACGGATATGTCACGCCTTTGTGAGATTGTCTGACAAATTTCAGAAGCTTGATGTAGAATACATGACCTTAAAAAGTAAGGTTGTTCAAGTTCTCAGGCTTCTAAAAGAATATAAGGCAACAATCGAAACACTCAACCAGGAGAAGCAAGAACTTGCAGCATCACTAGAGTCAATGACACTTAGGTATGAGAAGCTAAGGGATTTTGAGTATTTTTTTGAGCCAGACTTTCAAGCTATGTTGAACGAGGCAGAGGAACAACTCGAATTGATCGACGAAACACTTCAAGAAATCGAGGCTGATCCTGATCCCGATCTCAATCATCTCGACAAAGCATTGCTCAGCGAGTATCGGAGCTGTCCTGACAGTTTCGATAAGCCTTTAGCAGAAGTGGTTTAACCCACTAAAATAACTGCTGAATTATGTCTGCATACCGCTCCATCACAACATTTCGCCGGATCTTGAGTGTCTGGGTGAGCAATCCGTTTTCTATTGTCAACGGCTCTGCCAGCAGGGCAAATGCAGCAATCTCATCTTGGGAACGATAGCCGGGGCGATCGCGCACTTCCCGGTTCAGTTCCTGCCGCAGCAAATCCCGCAGCCAGAGACTATCCAGAGCGATCGCCTGATTGACATCGCTGACCAGCGGTGGGGATTGATTCAATGCCCAGGTTTGCAGGGCTTCCAGGTTGGGTACGATCAACGCACCCAGCGCTTTCTGATCCTGACCCACCAGAACAATTTGATCAATGTAGGGACTGCGCAAACAGGCATCCTCAATCGGTTGAGGCTCAATATTTTCACCATTGCTGAGGACGATGGTGTCTTTTGCCCTGCCGGTTAGCACAATGCTGCCGTCGGCTGTGAGCCAGCCAATATCCCCGGTATCAAACCAGCCGTCTTGGCTGATTGCCTTTGCTGTTGCCTCCGCATTACGGTAATACCCCCGCATCACCTGGGGACCTTTTGCCATCACGAGACCCCGTTGCTCTGTTCCCAGAACGCGTCGGGTCTCTAAATCGACAATCTGAAATTCCGTTTCGATTAACGGTTGCCCAGATGCACCTCGCAAATTATTCCAGTATCGGCGGGCGCTGAGGACAGGTGAGGTTTCTGTCAATCCATAACCAACCAGAATTTCAATGCCAATGACTTCAAAAAAATCCTCCAGGTGCTGGGCCAGAGAGCCACCGCCACAAATGAGCTGCTTGATCTTTCCGCCCAGCGCCTGTTGCATCCGTTTGTACAACAGTAGTTCTCCCAGGTAATGTAGCGGAGCCAGCAACAGAGTTGCGACCCATGCCTGGATGATTTGCGATCGGGTCGGGTGCAAATTTTGTAAATCTCGCCGCTTCCATGTGCGCACCGCCTGGATATAGCGGCGGCTGACCGCCAGAAAGGAGTTAATGAATTGCTGCATTCGCGGGGGGCGATCGCGGAACGATTTCTGAATCCCTTCATAGATCGATTCCCACAGTCGGGGTACGCCCACCACATAAGACGGTTGATAGGTTTGTAGATCCTGTTTGAGATAGCGGCGATTGGTATACACCTGGGTGCAGCCCTGGGAGAGGGTGTAGTATTCGCCCACCCGACCAAAGCTGTGCCAGGTGGGAAGAATGCTGAGGGTGCGATCGCCCACCAGAGGTTGAATAATCGCCGTCAGCGCCACCAGTTGGTAGATAAAGTTGGCGTGACTCAGCATGACTCCCTTGGGTTGTCCCGTGGTTCCAGAGGTGTAGATCAGGGTTGCCAGACTTTCTGGTGTGGTTGGCACCATCTGTAGTGGATACTGATTACCGAGTTCCAGCAATTGGTCAAAATTCAGAAGTTTGATATGAGGGGGGCGATCGGGCAGATCAGGACACTCATTCGATAACAGCACCACCCAGCCCACAGGCAACGCCCAGACTCCATTTCCCAACCGTTCCAGCGTCTTTGCATTTTCAACCACCAGCCCAATGCTGTTGCTGTGTTCCAGAATGTACAACAATTCATCCCGGTCTGCCGTTGCCGAGCGCACGGCATCTGCTGCCCCCGCCAGCATAATGCCCTGGTCTGCCACAATCCAATGCCAGCTATTGTCTGCAAATAGCGCCACAATCGGTGGGGCTTGGGGGTCGGGCATTTCGGGCAATAATGACTGAATGCCTGCGGCAAACTGGTGGATCTGCTGGTATAGCTGTCGGTACGTCAACGACACTGCCGGACGGCTGTGAGGATCAATCAACGCCTCTACATCTCCAAACAACCGCTCTGTGATTTCCCACATCTGGGGTAGCGATCGAAGCAGGCTGTAATCCACCAGACCCGTCTGCTCAAACTGTTCCCGTCTAGAAAACGCTTTAGCAACCATGCCTGTTTCCTCTACTCACTTCCCCTGTAGCGGTTTTTCAATTTCAACGATGTGACGATGCTGACTGCTGATCGGGTATAGTCTTTGTGCCACTGTCAACCATCCCTCCACCAGTAACCGCAATACTGGCGTTACTGGACTGATCAGATACTGAAATAGCCAATCCGAAAACCAGGTTTTTCGGGGAACGGTCAGAGTAAAGAATGCTACCAGAATTGCCAGAACTGCCAGTGCTGCCGTCACATAGAAAAAAGGCGCAAAACTTCCCATAATGCCACGTATGCCAATAGCGGTAAAAATTCCCGACAGGCCACCCGTCCCGAAGGCAATGAAAAGCAGTCCATAGTTGTTGGGGTAGTTCGGTAGACCGAAAAAGCTTAGCGTTGCTGCCGGAGCAACCGCCAACCAGGCTCCCAGACAGAACCAAAAAATACAAAATGCCGCCAGATACTGACCGGGTTCATCGGAACCAGTATGGATCATCAAAATCGAAGCAATCAGAATCAAACTATTGATGATAATGATCGTCCAGCGGGGACGCAACCGATCATTCAGCCAGCCAAACAGGGGACGCCCAACCCCATTGAAAACTGCAAACAAAGGCACCGCCATCGCAAGTTGCTGCGGACTCAAGTTGACTAACTCGCGTCCGATCTGGGCGGTGGTGGCAATGGCAGTTAACCCGACAAAGGTGCCCACACCATAACACCCCAGCAATCCATAGAAGGTCTGAGTTTGGATCATGGGTAGGTTCGCATCCAGCTCTGACTGCTGAGGTATCACCGGACTGAAGTCGCGTGGAGTCCATCGGGGGGGCGGCATTCGCAGGACGGAGGCGATCGCCACGATCAATACAGTAAACGCTACTCCTAGCACCACAAATGTCTGACGCACTCCTAAAGCGGGCAGCCCTAAACCGGGATTGCCGTTGATGAGGTTAAACGCCAGAGGTGCAGTGACCAGGGGAGACAGTCCAAAACCGACCACCGTCAGCCCTACTGCTAAACCCTTGCGATCGGGAAACCAGCGAGCGGCGACAGTCAACGGTACACCATATGCCATGCCGACGCCCAGCCCCGCGATCACCCCATAGCTAAGAACAAGCAGAGGTAAGTTGGGTGCCTGACTGGCAAGCAGGTAACCAATTCCGACAACAATGCCCCCCAAACTGGTGAGGATGCGGGGGCTACAGCGGTTCATATACAGCCCGGTAATCGGCATTACCAGGGTAAAGGTGATTCCCAATACCAGAAAAGGCAACAGAATAGTGCCGGGACGGGTATTGAGTTCTGCTTCAAACGGACCACTGAAAATACTCCATGAGTAAACAGTGCCCAGGCAGAGCAGCACAACCAGGCCGAGTGGAATAAACAGCCAGCGCCCCAGGTCTGGGCTTAATCCAAATAGACGGGCTTCTGATGGAAATGGGAAGGTCCTTGTCACATCCAGAGAGTTTAATTTATGAGTTTGGCTCCCACCATAGCAGTATTTTGATGCGGATTGTTAACCGAAGTACCGGGAGAGCCACCCTCCGGAGGTTTGTCAGGGGTACGTTTGAAGAGGTGTTTGGAGCCACCTGTACGGTTCGTTCTTCTCGGTGTGTTTTAGTGGAGCTATGAACTATCCCACCGAATGGGCGGATGCTGAAGTCTGGGCATCGTTGGTCTCAATTTTGAAGGTCATTAAGCCATTGGATCTGTTCGGTTGATAAATTCAAAAGAGCTGTTACCTGTTCCATTGGCATCCCTGATGCCAGCAAGTTTTGAGCCGCATGAAGGAGTTGTTTTTGGGCTTGCTCCTTCGCCAATCGCTCATGCTCTTTCGCCAATTGCTCCTGTACCTTCGCGAGTCGTTCCTGTACTGCCAACTGTTCGGCTTGCTCTTTAGCGAGTCGTTCCTGCTCGGTATCGGTCAGGAACCAGGAGCCGTCCTGGTTGCACCAGCGCAACCAGGAGCCGTCTGCATCATCAAAGCTACCCTGCCAGATACCGATGCCAATTTGCAGGTCATCGAGCCAGACGAGAGGATTGGAGGAATTCAGGGGTTGCTCCTGATACTCATCGTGAATCAGATGGAAGTACCGCAACTGCTGGCTCTGACGGCTGTAAACCAGATAATGAGGTACTTTCAAAAACTGTTCATAGACCACGAGCTTACTTGGCGGCTTTTGCAGCGTCACCGCATCAGCAGAATCTTGATTCAAGGTTTCCGGTTCCGGCTCAGCCTCCTCCTTCGCTTTGGCGTGAAAGCGGCCCAGATCGTCTGCTTCGGTGCCTGGGGAGAGGAATTCAATCACCACCGTGGGCGAATGTTGTTCATACCAGGTGACGTAGCTGCGGCGCAGGTCAACGCCCTCATACAGGCGGGGGACATCGACGGCCAGAAACCAATCTGCCCGTTTGTACCACTGGGGATGGAGTGGGTCGTAGTAGAGGTTGAGGTCAGAAGCGGTGAAGTAATTGTTGCGACGATAGCCAGAGAGGTGAAGGGTACGGCTGAGGAGTTGGGGTTGCAGGTCATGAAATTCGTCAGGCAAGCCGGGTTCCTCCAGGCTTTCACTGGGCAAATCGTACATAGTCGGCAGAGGGAATTGCGGCGAAGGAGCTGATTCACCGGACTGCCTGGGCAAGTGAGGAAAAGTGACCATGATGCTGTGCCAGACGCAAACGCTGCAAGGTCTGAACGAATGGTTATATTTTACTGTAAGGTTCAGGGGGGTAGTGTGCAATCGCTCATCCATCTCCCCTAGAGGTGTGGATTCTAGGGTTTAGCGAAAGGTTCCCAGTGGAGGTAGGATAGCAGTGGAGGAAGCGTGGAGCAGCGGAGGGATCGCCATGAGTTGTAGAGCAGACTGATGTGGTTCAAGAACCCAAATAGCATGGGATTTTGGTCAGTTATAGGCGAACGCGATATTTTCCGCCCAATTCAACCGCGATGGCAATCAAGTGCCGCGCCAATCGCACCGTTCGTCTTGCCCAAGGCGCAGCCACCTGCGGCAGTCGCTCGGTGAAGATGCGTCGCTTGCAGCCTGAGGTGAGGCAGAAAAATTTGCGGCATAGAGTGCATTCCAAAAAGAGCGAGTGGCGCAGGACTCTCCCACGCCACTTGCTATCTAGATTTGAGTGAGATGTTTCATCAACGGCTGCGTTTTGCCTGCATATACCGCTGGTTAACATTATCCCAGTTGACGATGCTCCACCAGGCGTTGAGATAGTCGGCGCGACGGTTTTTGTAGGTGAGGTAGTAGGCGTGTTCCCACACATCATTGCCCAGTAGAGGATAGTATCCCTGCATCAGGGGATTGTCCTGGTTGGGAGTATCCATCACCTGCAAACTATCTCGGTCCTGGTCCAGCACCAGCCACACCCAACCACTGCCAAATCGTTTGGTTCCGGCTTCATTGAACTTCTGCTTGAAGGCGTCAAAACTGCCGAAGGATTGATTGATGGCGGTGGCAATTTCACCCGTGGGAACGCCGCCTTGATTGGGGGCCATACTCTGCCAGAACAGTGAGTGATTCAGGTGGCTTCCCGCGTTATTGCGAATGACGGTGCGAATCTCATTGGGAATCTGATTCAGTTTGAGAATCAATTCCTGAGCGGTTTGATTACGAAGCTGGGGATACTTTTCGATCGCTGCGTTAAGAGCAGTGACGCTGGCCTGATGATGCTTATCATGATGCAGGTACATCGTTTCAGCATCAATGTAGGGAGCCAGTGCATCGTAGGAATACGTCAGCGGCGGAACCTGGAAGGGAGCTACACCCGTTGCGATCAGTTGGGGTGCAGACGGTTGCAGCGCAGTATGGGCTGCAACTTTAGCGGGTTGCATACCAAGCAAAAGTGTGAAGCAGAGGGCGATCGCCGTCAATCCCGGCAGCATTAACCGCAGGCGGTGAGTGCTCAGCTTGAAGACAGGAGGGAAAGACATAATGCATTTCCTTTGAGGGGTATAGTTGAGAGAATGAGGTCTGGAGTGGTCTACGTCGCAATCGCTTGATTTTAGAAGTTGGACTTAGTAGCGCACATGAAGCGCCTGTCAGGATTAAGTGATGACAAACGGGCATTGCTAATTCAGGGATGAATTTTTGTAGAGAGCCGCGCTTAGCGCGGCTCTCTACAAAAATTCATCCTCCCAATCAGCAATGCCACAAACGTTG
>CAZVXA010000041.1:0-37448 GCA_964630955.1 uncultured bacterium
GGCGCGACGCTACAGCGTCGCGCCTGCCAGAATTTGGGTTTTCGGATAGGCTCTTAGTCAAATTTTTCTGCAATGCCGCGAAACGCTCTCGTAGAGAGCGTTTCGCGGCATACTTGATTTGAGCGCCGATTTTCCCTGAAACGCTGACGGAGTCAGCGTTTCAGGGAAAATCGGCGCTATTTAGTCAAAAGTCGAGTCACTAAGCAACTCAGTAAGAAGTAACCCTATCTAACGAGTGGGGCGGCGCTTCTGCAAGAACTCAGGAATATCCAGACCGGGCTTGGTGCGTGGTTCTAACGAGGGGGATGCAGGGGTAATGGGGGGGGCGGTGACCGATCGCTTCAATGGGGCCACTCTGGAGGAGGGCATGGGGGGCGCATCCGCTGCGAAGCCGGTCGCAATTACTGTGATTCTCACTTCTCCCTGGAGACGATCATCAATCACTGCCCCAAAGATAATATTGGCATTAGGATCAACTGCCTCATAGATAATCTCGGCGGCGGAGTTGACCTCGTGTAGGGTGAGGTCGTTGCCTCCAGTGATATTGAACACGACGCCTCTGGCTCCATCAATCGAGGATTCCAGCAGCGGGGAAGAGATGGCGGTCATTGCAGCTTCCCGTGCTCGCGACTTGCCAGAACCAACACCGATCCCCATCAGCGCCGATCCAGCGTCGGCCATGACCGCACGAACATCTGCAAAGTCAACGTTGACCAGCCCTGGAATCGTAATAATGTCTGAAATTCCCTGCACACCCTGGCGCAGAATATCATCTGCGAAGCGGAACGCCTCCTGCACCGGAGTTTGCTCAGAAATCACGGTCAATAGTTTGTCGTTCGGAATCACAATCAGGGTATCCACCCGGCTTTGTAGGCCAGCGATCCCCTCTTCGGCCTGACCCAGACGGCGTTTGCCCTCAAAGGTGAACGGACGGGTCACTACCCCAACAGTCAGCGCACCGACCTCTTTGGCTACTTCTGCCACAATGGGAGCTGCTCCGGTTCCGGTACCGCCGCCCATGCCTGCGGTGATAAACACCAGGTCTGCGTTTTCCAGCGCAGCCGCAATCTCGTCACGGGATTCTTCCGCCGCCTTCTGCCCAATTGCAGGATTCCCACCCGCCCCCAGCCCGCGCGTCAGCTTCTGGCCCACCTGAAGTCGATTGTCGGTGGTGGCGTTGGTCAAAGCCTGGGCATCAGTATTGATTGACCAGAACTCGATACCCGCGACTTCACTGGCAATCATGCGGTTGACTGCATTGCATCCACCGCCCCCCACTCCAATGACTTTAATTCTTGCTAGGCTGCTGGGCACGATCGCGCTACTCCCGGTCTCTTGAGGTTGCGTATGATTCACATCATGAACTTCACCCAAGTGTAGCCCAGAGTTTGCACTAGAGTTCGTAAAAGGATTTGCGCTATTCATTAGACGAGAATTGGAATGAGGTGCGGCGTTGCGTCTGTACTGAAAAATATCGAAAAGTTTAATACCAATCTACTATCAAAGTGCGTGAGAAGTTCAGGTGTTCCAAACGTTCACTCACCCAACGCGATCGCGCCCGGTGGTACTTCTCATTCAATATAGGCGAAGTTGCTGCAAAAACCAACGAAAGTTTCTTGAACTTCGATATTGGTAGCGCCAGACTTAGGAACACTACGCTAGGTGTAGCGATCGCTCCCATACGAGTACTCAGTAGGTAGGTGCGATTTAGCTTGAAACTCCAAAAGCGAGTCCGCCCTTCGACTTCGCTCAGGGCGGAATCGCTTTTGGAGTTTCGACTTTTCCACACCCGCTTACGTACTGGACTTTTCACTAAATCGCGCCGATTTTTCCTGAAATGCTGGCAGAGAAAGCGTTTCAGGAAAAATCGGCGCTAGAAATAAGCTCACCGCGAAACGCTCTCGTAGTAGGCGTTTAGCATCTCTTGCGTGCACCTGCGGCACAGGTGCACGCAAGAGATGCTAAAAATCGGTTTTCGGATTCCCGCCTGGGCGTCGCCCAGGCGGGAATCCGAAAACGCTAAACAGATACTCCGTGCGGTTCCCAACTCAAAATTTAGACCTGAGACGCTTGCAAAGCACCGTATACGGCTGAAAGGATTGATGGTTATCGGTGCGGGGTGCTAAGCACACACACTGAATAATCATCAATTAACTATCAATCAACATAAGTCGCTGAGGATTAGGGTTGAAGAGTCGGGGAATCTGTCGGTGGTTCAGATGGGGCAGCCGTAGCCGTGGAGGGGATGATTTTGGTCGAGGCCAGATTCCTCAGATCGATATAAGCGATCGCCCCCACCGCCTGCACCTGCTCATTCTGAAGCATCGTTTTCAGATAACTGAGCTGTTCGGCAAATCGGGGGCTGTAGGAACCAACGTAGACTGGCCCCAGAGAAGCGGTGAGAATGATATTTCCAGGATCGCGCCAGTCAATTTCGGACACTGGAACGCCGCTGTCTTTCAACTCCTGATAGAGTAATGTCCACTGACGGCGATCGGCTGCGCGGAAACCAATCACCTTCAGCGGTGGCAACGCTGACGTTGGATTCATGGCGGTGTAGTTCTTCACCGGAATAATGGCACCTGTTGCATCCAGCAACTCCATGTCAAGGCCGCTGCTGGGCGGAGCTGGATTGGCGGGATCGTTGTAGGTGATGTTGTAAGCGATCGCAACAGGACGCCGTTCCTGAATGGTGACCGTAATCCCAGGGGGAAACAGCCGACGCTCCACAGACGCTGATGCGATCGCCCCCCGTTCAACCAGCGCTTGCGAAATCTCCTGCGGCTGAATCTCCCATAGCGCCTCCGGATAATCCAGCGGGAGCAACTTTCGCACCGCCTCTGCGGGAAGCACTTCGTTCCCCTGAATTTCAACCTGCTCAGGCCGATGAACCACCCAACCGGGCAGCGTTACCACCCAGATCGCGCCCACTGCCAGCGTCAGCGCCACCAGCGATCGCCAGAAAGACCGGAGCGCTCGCCATCGACGCTTCCATCGCAGCTTTCGACGCCGCTCCGCCAGTTCACTGCGGGACAGATGGGAGAACTCAGCCATGTATGAGGAGGGAAAACACCGGATCTAAAGGTTAACAGGGCTGCTTCAGCGTTTGCCAGTATTGCTGCAAAAACTTTGCCCACTGCACGGCGATCTCTAAATCGGTGAAGGGGATTGTAACTGTTTCGGTGGGTAATTTCAGCGCCAGCACAATGTCCCGACTGCTCGTTCCCGGTTGGTCGGGATCAACGGTTCGATCGTTGACCATCAGATGAATTGACTCGACGTCCTTCAAAGAAAGGGTCTGCAAAGCCACAGGCTGCTGGCGCGTCGGTTTCCCCCAGGTCAGCTCATCCCCCTTCTGACCCAGCACGGCGTAGATGTCGTATTTGGCCCGCTCAAATTCTGCGGCCCAGGCGCGATAAGCTTCCAGCTTTTGATACTCGTTCCAGCCTGCCCAGGCCAGCCAGAAGAAGAAGAAGAGCAAGGGAAACCAGAGGAGGCCGTGCAGCATAGGATGGTTGAGGAGGAAGGGATCAATAATAAGAGCCTATCCGAAAACCCAAATTCTGGCAGGCGCGACGCTGTCGGTCGCGCCTGCCAGAATTTGGGTTTTCGGTTTGCGGATAGGCACTAAGCAGCACGGATTGGTTAAAACCCGGAATTGAGGTTCTGCAAGCGCGGCTTCGCCGCGCTTGCAGAACCTCAATTCCGGGTTTTATTAAATTTCTGTTTCATAGGGCTTTGCGGGTTAATCAAGTTCCAGGTTTAGTCTGGCGCAGCTAAGCTGCGCCAGACTAAACCTGGAACTTGATTTTGTTGTAAGTTCCTTAGCTGTTGTGAAATCTACATCCCTTGCTCGGTAGATCCTCGGAAAACGATGAGCTATGGTGGGGTGAAAAGATTGGCGATCGCACCATGAAGCGCTTTCTCCTGACCGCTCTGTTTCTGGTTGGCCTGATAACCGCCCTGGCGGCTTTCCCTGGTTGGGGCAGTCGGGGTACCTACGACTCAATTGTGCTCGACTTTCGGGAAGATGTTTTGCCAGAGCAACTGGAGCAGGAATTGGTGGCGATCGCCCGACAGTTTCACCAGACGCCCCGATTGAACAGCCCCTTCTCGAAGGGTGATCATCTCTACGTTATGTCTGGGGATCAGCAGATTTTGAAGGCGTTGCAGCGCTCGGAGCTGAAACGGTATACCGAATCAATTACCCCCAATTACATCTACCGTGCGCTCGAAGCGCCAAACGATCCGGACTATGGCAAACAGTGGAACCTGCGCAACATCAATTTAGAGAGTGCCTGGGATGAAACCAAAGGGGAGGGGGTGACGGTGGCGGTGATCGACACGGGGATCAGCCCAGTACCGGATTTGCAAGAAACCAGGCTGGTGTCCGGCTACGACTTTGTGGGCGATCGCGAGGATGCAACCGACGACAACGGACACGGCACCCATGTTGCAGGAACGATCGCTCAATCCACCAATAATGGCTTTGGCGTGGCGGGGATCGCTTACAGAGCCAGCATCATGCCGTTGAAGGTGCTGAGCGCAGAGGGAGGCGGCACCGTTGCAGATATTGCTGAGGCCATTCGGTTTGCAGCAGATCGGGGTGTGGGTGTGATTAACCTGAGTCTGGGTGGGGGCGGTGATGCAGCCGTGCTGCGGGAGGCGATCGACGATGCCCACCAGAAGGGTGTTGTGATTGTTGCCGCTGCGGGGAATGCCGGAGTCAATGCCGCCGATTACCCGGCGCGTTACCCCCATGTGATCGCTGTCTCTGCAGTGGATGCCTCCGGTGCCAAGGCCCCCTACTCGAACTATGGGGCAGGGGTGGATCTGTCAGCGCCCGGTGGTCTGGTCAGCGGTGAGGCGGGGGAACAGGGAGGAATTCTGCAAAATACGATTGACCCGGAGACTGGAGAATCGGTGTTTCGAGCGTTTCAGGGCACCAGTATGGCAGCGCCCCATGTGGCAGGCGTGGCAGCCCTGGTGCGATCGCTGGGTGTTGAAGATCCCGATGCGATCGCCCAGGTGTTGCGTCAGTCGGCACGGGTGATCCAGGGGGATGAACTGAACCATTTTGGGGTGGGTCAACTGGACGCCGGGGCAGCGGTGAAGCTGGCGCTGAAGGGGCAGATTTCTGTGAAAGACTTCTTTCGCTGGCTTCAAGCAAACGGCTATCTGAACCTGCGCTTCTGGTTTGATGGCGGCGTGGTCTCTCTACCGCCCAAAATCGGCATGGTGCTGGGTTCCTACCTGCTGGCATGGCTGCTGCGAAACTATTTGCCCTGGTTCAGCTTTTCCCTGAATAGCGGTCTGCTGGCGGGCAGCGCTGGGTTGTTCTTCTTGAAGGGACTCTACATCTTTGATCTACCCCAGTTTCCCTTTCGCCTCATGGGTAGCTCTATTCCCGAACTGGGCAGTGCAATCCAGGGCAGCGCCGCCTTGAATCCCCTGACCGCCAGCGTGATGATCCCGTTTGCGCTGGTGGCGCTACTGCTAGGGCATCCGTCGCTAAAATGGTTTGCTATCGGTTCTGCATTGGGGGTCGCCGCCTGTCTCCTGGTCAGCGCCTGGATCGACCCGGTGATGATGCTCGTGGGGCAGGGAGCGATCGCCCGTACTTTCCTGATCCTGAACGCCTTTCTTTGTTTTGGATTGGCAACACTGGCTGCCAAGGCGGCTCATTCTGCGGAGGGCAATCTATGAGCATCACGGTTGAAGGCACGATTCAAAAGTCAGCGATGGGTGCAGGCACCTGGTCGCTGATCACGCCGGGGGGGCAGACCTACGAGATTTATAAAGGTGCTCCTACCGAACTCCTGCAGAGTGGTCAGAAAGTCCGCGTACAGGGGGTTGTGCGACAGGATGTTATGACCATTGCGATGATTGGCCCGGTGCTGGAAGTTCAAACCTTTGAAGTGATGAACTAATGTAATGCGGGGATGATCACTCCACCAGGGGAGGTTTACCCAAATACGAGTCATGATCCCCAATCTGTGTTATTCCTAAAGGGTTATGAGGTCTTTTTATTAGATCGAGAATGCATGACGCATGTGAGCAATGAACACGCACCCGCAGGGCGGCGATCGCCCCTTGTGCAGTGGTTCCGGGAAGCAACCGGGTTAGAGTTGGCGCGGTTTCAATTCAAACTGCACGGAAATAATCTGCATGTCCTGATCGAGGATGATCCTTGTCCCGACCAGCGTTCGGTTCTTGCTTCTTTGATTCTGCCATTGCGGCGCGTCAACCTTAATCACCTGATGCCTGCCAATCAACCCCAGGTTTACCAGCTCATTGTTTATGGGCGGCAGCCGGGGGAGACCCGTGCGGTCTGGGCTGCACCGCTGGATCTGCATCAGCTCGATCGCTACCTGGAAGAGCTGTTTGAGCCGGAGCCTGCGGCCAAATCCACTGCCGCAACGGCAATTGCGGCTCCTGTTGCGGCTGCTCCAACGGTGACCAACCGAGTGCTGGCGCAACAAGGGGACCCGGAGGCGATCGCCCGTCATCTTAGTGAAACCCTGAGTGAACTGGATGTTGCAGTGCGCGTGCAGGTCAAAGCACACCGCCGCCCGCAGAAAAGTACCCGTGCCTCCGCGCCCCCCGCCAGACTCTGGATTACCTGTGGAGCCAACTACAGTCCCGACCCTGCGCTGATTGCAGAGCCGATCGCCCGGAAACTGCGGGCGCTCAACCTGGAGCAGTTCCAGGACGCCCTGGTGCTGTTTCAGGTGGCCGGGGAAGACCAGCCCGACTGGGCACTGCGGGTAGACCTGACGCCCCAGTCAGTGATGCTGCGGGAACTGGTGCGCTGGGGGGATGTTGAGGCGATTTCACGGCTGCTCAATGACGTGCTGCTGTCCCACAACCTGAAAGTATCTAACGCAACACTACGCGAATCGACGCTGCACCTCACCTGCACCGGAATTCTCCCCCATACCGTTGATGCTGCGGATCTTCAGGTGGCTCGCTCCGTGGTTGCAGAATTGCTGGAGCCGTTGACCCCCCAGGGGATTCATGCCATTGCCCTGTATGGGCAGGAAGGGGAACTGGAGGCTCCGGCCTGGGCAGAGTGGATCGAACTGCCTGTTGCCCATCAGGCCAAACTGGCTCCACCACCCCTGACTCTGGCAAAACAAGGGGATTGGGATGCCATCGAATTTTTGCTCAAACGTCTGCTGAACAACAATCTGGAAAAACGGCTGGCAACCGGGGGAATACGACTTCAACTGATGCTACGGGAAGATCTGCTGCATGTCATGTGTGATGCCCCGGTCTGCCCTGACCAGCAGCAGGTCGGAACAGCGATCGCCCGCTTTCTCCAAGAACTCAACCTGCCTGACGTCAGCGGTGTGCGAGTTTATGGTCGTCGTTCCGGCCAGAAGCAACCTCTGTGGAGCTTTGGCGAAGATTTTGTCCAGCGTCAGCGGCTGGTTCCCGAAGCCGCACCTGAATTTGCTGCCACCGCTGCCTATGTTAGCGATTTAATTGATCGGCCAGGGGAACTGGCGCTGCAGGTTGAGGAGGTTGCTCCTTTACTATCGAGTTGGGAAGCTCTGCAACAAAGGTTGCAAAGGCTGTTCGTTGGGACGCATCTGTTTATCACCGATGATACCGCCCTGGAGTCCGTTGCGCTTCCTGGAAAAGCTCGTCAGCGAGCGGCAGGGCTGACCCTGATCTGGGGAGCCGCCGGATTAATGTTAGCAGTACAGGCAGACTGGTCGATGAATCGACTGCAACTTTCCGCGCCTCAGAATCCCCAAGCCACCGCCCCTTCTCCGCCACCCGGTGTGCCTCTGGATAGGCTTTCTGGATTGACGGCTCAGGATCGGGCGATCGCTGCCACCCTGCCGTTCACGCCCCCAGACCCGCAGTTGCAAACGACGACTGCTGCGATTCTGGCGGGTGAGTCGCCCTATCCCACTTTTAATAGTCGTCAACTGGACGAGAAACTGCTGCTCTACTCTGAGCGATTGAAGGAATCCGGGCCGCCAGATGTGCTGATTGTCGGTAGCTCGCGCGCCATGCGGGGGATTGATCCGGTCGCACTCCAGACTGCGCTGGAGGAAATAGGCTATAAAGACGTGACTGTATTTAATTTTGGGATCAACGGCGCGACCGTCCAGGTGGTTGACCTGATCCTGCGAGGTATTCTCAAGCCTGACCAGCTTCCTAAACTGGTGATCTGGGCAGATGGTGCCCGCGCCTTTAACGGCGGCACGGTGGATGTGACCTACAATGGCATTGCGGTTTCTCAGGGCTATCGTCAACTCGTCGAGGGGACTCTGGCACGACCCGACCTGCAACCCCAGGTTGCTACCGCAGGGGGGGGACAAAATGGTGGTGCTGGGGGGATTGGGGCCTCTCTGGCCAGCAGCTATCAGGCGCTCGACCGCTGGCTGAGTGATCGTCTGGGCATGGTTTCGACTGCGTTTGAGGGGCGTGATCGCTTGAAGAATCAGCTCCAGCAGACCTTTGCTCTGCTCACTCCCCCTCCGCCTCCCGATACTCAGTCGGTTTCTGCGGTTACTCAGTCGCTCTCAGAAGAAGGTCGAGATCCAATTGATTTCAATGGTTTTCTACCCATCGCCCTGCGCTTCAATCCCGCCACTTACTATCAGGAATTTGCCCGTGTAAGAGGACAGTACGACGGAGACTACGAGGATTTCCGCATGATGGGCAGCCAGACCGCAGCGCTCCAGGCGCTGGTGCAGTTCACCCGTGCCCAGGGAATTCCGCTGGTTTACGTTAACCTCCCCCTTACCGATGAGTACCTGGACACCTATCGGCGTGAGAAGGAGACAGAATACACCCAGTATTTGATGCAGCAGTCCGTTGGGCAGTCCGGTTTCCTGTTCCGTGACCTGGGGGATCTGTGGCCGCGACAGTACGACTATTTTTCTGATCCCAGCCACGTCAATCGCTACGGTGCCTACCAGCTCTCTCGCCGTCTCGCTCAGGACCCCCTGATTCCCTGGTCGGAAATTCGCCGCCAACCGTAAAGCGCTGGACTTTTGACTACATCGCGCTGATTTTTCCTGAAATGCTGGCGCAGTAAGCGTTTCAGGAAAAATCAGCGCTAAATTGAATATGCCGCGAAGCGCCCTCGCAGAGGGCGTTTCGCGGCATTATAGGGAAATATAGTCAAAAGTCCAGTAAAGAAGTAGTCGCTGAAAACCCCAGGAGGAGTTGCACTCGCACGGCGAGTGCAACTCCTCCTGGGGTTTTCAGTTTTTCTGCCTCAGTCTTGCGACTGAGAAACGGTAATTTGATTCGCAATGTTTTGTGAGAAAAAGCCTGGAAGCTCTAGCACCTTCCCGAAAGAAATGCTTTGATAGAGGTGTGATTTTTGCCTGTCAAGGGTTTAGCATCTGATGACGAAAGTCCTGATAGGGCTGATTCGAGACATCCAAGGGTTGAATTTTAGACTGTCACCTAAAAACGAGAAGGTAAAGGGTAATCCATATGGAGTCACTTGCATTTATTCATAGTGCCGCTGCCTACGAAAGCGGAGAGGCCGTTCCCCACCTGCGTGACTTTAATTGGGAGATGGCGATCGCTGCCACCCGCCTTCCCGCCCAATCCCTACTGCTCTCCGCACTAGTGTTGAGTGCTGCTGGTACTGCGATGGCCCAGACCGCTGAGTCAGAAGGCGATGTCCCTTTTAACAGCGCTGAGTTCATTAAGCAAACTGTCCTGACGCAGGCGCAAAAACTCCAGGTTGGCACCGTTAAGACGGAAGGCAAGCCCCTGAATGTACGTGATCGCCCCAGTGGCATGGTTCTGGGTACCCTGCCTGATGGTAGCCGCGTCGAGCTAACGGGCAAAGCGCAGGATGGCTTTTTGCAGCGCAGCAATGGCACCTGGGTGGATGAACAGTACATTGAGGTTCAACCCGTTGCTGCCGCCAGCCCTACACCTGCCAGTCCGCCTCCTGTGGCGGTATCACCCAGCCCTGCGGCTGTGGCCAGTCCTGCTCCATCGCCCAGCCCCGCAACGGTAGCCAGTCCTGCTCCTTCCTCCAGCCCGACAGTCGCAGCCAGTCCCGCCAGTCCTGCTCCCCGACCTGCGGCAACGCTTCCGCCTAACTTATCGGCTTCCCCCATTGCAACGAGCGCAGTGGCCAAGAAAGGGGTAGTCAAGACCGATGGTGATCCCCTCAACCTGCGCGATCGCCCTGACGGTGCAACCATTGGCACCCTGCCCAACAACATTAATGTCAGTCTCACAGGGAAAGAGAAGGATGGCTTTGTGGAACTGACCAACGGAGCCTGGGCTGCCAAGCAGTATATTGCTTTTGACCCAACTGCCCCAGCAACGGTGGCCGCAACCTCTACCCCTTCGGCAGCCAGGGGAACCAATTCTGGCGTCATTCGTACCAGCGGCACAGACTTGAACGTGCGGCGATCGCCCAATGGTGAAATCATTGGTGCGCTTCCCAACGGCTCCCGAATAGAACTAACGGGCCGCAACGTCGATGGTTGGCTGGAGCGTACTAACGGCACCTGGATCTTTGGCCAGTTTGTCTCCTACAGCAACACCACCACGCCAGCTCCCAGTCCTCAACCGCCCACGGGTGGCTCTACTTCGGTCGGAACTGTCCGCACCAGCGGAGGTGAACTGAATGTGCGGCGATCGCCTGGTGGTGCCGTGATGGGTGCCCTTCCCAATGGTTCCAGGGTGGAACTCACAGGTCGTAACGTCGATGGTTGGCTCCAGCGGACGGACGGCACCTGGGTCTCTGCTCAGTTTGTCTCCACAACTACTGCGGCTCGACCAACGCCTAATCCTAACCCCATTGCAAACCGTCCCCCAGTTGGTGGCACTGTTTCTGCGGGGGTTATCCGCACTAACGGTAACGCCCTCAACGTCCGCCAGTCTCCCGGCGGCAGTGTGATTGGCTCCGTCAGCAATGGGTCTCGGATTGAACTGACCGGGCGTAAGGTAGATGGCTGGGTTCAGCTTTCCAACGGTGGCTGGGTTGCTGAAGACTGGGTAGCACTTTAACCGCAGCGCCAATCTGTCAAGGGAGCCAACCACAAAGTGGTTGGCTCCCTTTGGCACTCGTATTACTAGCGAGACAGGATTCCCGCTTGCTTCTGCCCCTGCCAGGAAACGATCGCCTCCTGTGCGTCACCATAAACAGGCGTATTTAGCGGTACTTGCTGCCCCACCTGAATGGCTAAATCCAGGTACCCCTCACTGGCACGGGCATTGGCCAACTCAAGAATCTTCTGACTCCAGAAGGCGATCGCATCCTGCGAGGCACGATACACCGCGACTCGATCGGGGGGCACCAGACGAGCGGCGGCGATCGCAGAGTGATAGTTCTGCGCTGCTACCAGACTGTCCCCACCGTTGCGGCGTTCAGCGCGTCCAACTGCCATGTCAAAAATCATATTGCTCCAGCGGTCGATTACCTGCTGCGCCTCCTGGTACAGCGGCTGATTAGGCTGGATCTGGCGCACCTTCTGAATTGCGTCGGCAATCTCGGTTACCTGATTGGAAGGGGCATCCGCCCGCCAGCGGCTGAGGGTTGCCAGGGCCTCATCAAGGATGGCTCGGTCTGGCTGTTTGCCAGCGTTTTCGGCTGGAGGGCTGGCAACTCCCTGGGGGGCTTGACCGCCGCCCGACCCGCTCTGGCCATCACCCGGTACAGTTGAAGGAAGCGGTTGCAGGCTCGCAATTGGTTGGGACTGACCGTCAGAAGTCGTTGGATTGGTTACCACGGGTTCAGATGGATTGGTGGTTCCCCATGGAGCGATCCCTGTCTCCGGAGTTCCAGGCAAAGGTAAGGGGTTGACTCCGACGGGTGTCACCGTTTCTGTAGGAGTTGGTAACGGAGAAGCGGGGATCGGGCTTATCACCGGAGCAGGACTGCCCTCCGGTGGAACGGGCACAATGCCCGTTCCACCGGAGGGTGAGCTGTTGGGTTGAGCCACGGGAGTCTGGGTAACCGTCCCCAGGTTACGGAGCAGCACCAGCATGACCAGTCCCGTTCCCAATACAGCTGCCCATTTCAGTAGCCGCTCCCAGGCTCCTTCATCAATCGGATCTGGGGGAATCGGAGGGGGAGGTTCGACTGGCGGAACAGGCTTTTCAGGGTCTGGTGGCGGATTGACGGGTGGCTCAACGATTTCTCCTCCCGTGTCCGGCTCCTCTGGCTGCTGCGGCTCCTCGATAATTTCTCCCGGCACTGTAATATCAGGAATAGAGGTCTTCCCCGGCAGGATCAGCTGATATCGCTTCTCCGGTGGAATCACCACCGCCGGGTCTTGCCGGGGACGCCAGTGGTGATCGCATAACTGGGGCAGGCGATCGCTCATATGCTGCCGCAGGTGCTCCAGGGTTGTACAGCCATAGTTTCTCAGCCCCTCCAGGAGGGCTGCCGTGAACAGCCCCAGCCGCAACCCCAGCGTTTCATTGGAGAACTGGTTGGGGGTGCAGGAGAGCAGGGTGGGGATGCCATAGGCTTCAGCCAACTCCAGCGTGTTGGCTCCAGCTCCCTCTATTGAAAGCGTTCCCTGGCTGCGGTTCATATCTAGTACCAGCAAGATATTGCTGGTGGGAGCTGATCGAAACAGGCCAAACAGCGTATCCATACTGATTCCGCTGGAAATGACATCTGTCGGGTCGCCCTCGATTGGCATCAAATAGTCCTTGCCCTGAAACTGGATGCCGTAGCCGCTGAAGAACACCCATAGAAAATCGTCGGGCTGCACCTGATTCTGACAAAGCTGAGCGATGTAGCTCTGGATGTGGTGACGATCGGGCGCTGATGGAGGGTTTCCCCCACCTGCTGCACTGTCTACCAGTAAGAGACAATTTTCAGAGGGAAACCCGGCCTCGAAGACGAGGAAATTTCTCAGCTCCTGGGCATCGCGCTCGGCGTAGGTCAGCGGCTGAAACTGCTTGTACTGATTAATGCCAATGGCGATCGCCCAGTAATTTGCCATATCGGTTGTCCCAATTTTATGTAAACGCCCCTAAATTCAGGCTCCGCAGGTATTTAAAGTAGAGTGCCCAAAAAATAACACAATTAAATCTGGATTGACAAAGCTCAGAAATGCTCATTCTGACTCTGATGTTGGTTTTAGCCCGCCGCAGGCGGGCTAAAACCAACATCAAATCAAGGGTTTTGCACCCTGCGGGTGCAAAACCCTTGATTTGATGCCTTTAAAGGGAGAATTGCTGGACAAAGCTGCAAGGCTTTAAAAACCTCAGTAGGATGCACTATGATTGAAAGGTTGTGACAAAAATCGAAATTCACGGTCATGGCTTGTCCTAAGAAGAAGACCTCCAACTCCAAGCGCGACAAGCGCCGCGCCACCTGGCGTAACAAAGCTGCAATCCAGGCAGAAAAAGCGCTATCCCTGGGCAAATCGGTGCTAACCGGACGCTCCAGCAGCTTCTACTACCCTTCTGAGGAAGACGAGACCGAGGACGAAGAGTAAGCTTCTAGTGTTTATCGCGTGCGGGGCTACCGATGTTGGGTAAATTTTTTCAGAAGCCCGGAATCGACCAGCAAGACCGGGTGCCTCCCGGACAGCATTTAGCAAAGGGGTTTCCCGTCCTCACCTACGGCGACACTCCCCAGGTCAGCACTGACGACTGGGAGTTTCGCGTATCAGGACTGGCGCAATCCATCACGCTAAAATGGGCAGACTTTATGGCCATGCCTCAGAGCGATTTCACCGCCGACTTTCACTGCGTCACCACCTGGTCCAAGCTCGATGTGAAATGGCGCGGCGTGAAAGTCATCGATTTCATGAAAGCTGTCCAGCTTGATCCCAGTGCCAAGTATGTTATGGAGCACTGCTACGGCGGCTACACCACTAATATCCCGCTGGACGATTTTCTGCGCGAGGAAAACTTTTTTGCCCATACTCTGTTTGGCGAACCGTTGCCGCCTGACCACGGTGGCCCTATGCGGCTGGTCGTCCCTCACCTCTACGCCTGGAAAAGCGCCAAGTGGATTAACGGCCTGGAATTTTTGTCAGAAGAAGAACTGGGTTTTTGGGAGCGCAACGGTTATCATCACCGGGGCGATCCGTGGGAAGAAGAACGCTATAGCAACAGATTCTAAACTAAGTCGGTAGGCGCGATTAAGCTGGCAACCCGAAAAGCTATTCTGCCCGCGCAGCGGGCAGAATAGCTTTTCGGGTTGCATTTTTTTTCCACGCCCACTGACTTATGTGACTAACTGTTTTAACGTCTGCTCCACCGATCGCGGTTGCCACCCCAGTTCCCGCATCGCCTTACTGCCGTCTACCCGGACGCAGCGATCGTACAGGTAATGAACGCGCTCTCGACTGAGGGGCGGTTGCCAGTTCAATAGCCTGCCAATCGGGTCGAGCAGATTGCCAGCCAGTCGTACCAGCCATTGGGGCGCTTCAGCGGGTGCAGGCACTCCCGTTTCTCGACTGAGAATTTGAAACATCTCGCGGGTGGTGAGATCTCCGGCAGAAATAATATAGTGCTCACCCGCAGGCGCTTTTTCGGCAGCCAGGAGCATTGCGGCAACCAGATCATCGACGTGGACAATTCCAGTGATGCGATCGCCCCCCGCCCACAGTTTCAGTTTCCCCTTGCAAAAGGTGCGCAGGACTGGCCCAAAATGGGGGTCATCCGGCCCAAAGATGCCTGAGGGCATAACGCTGATTACCGGAAAGCCTGCAGCCGCTGCCTGATCCACCAGACGCTGAGCCAGGTATTTGGTGCGATCGTAGGCCGAGGAGAAATTCTGCTGCGTCCGCTGAAATGTCTCGTCTATCACTTTTCCCTGGGTGTCGCCATAGACCCCAATGGTGCTGCAATAGACCATGCGTGTCACACCCTTAGCCTGAGCCGTTTCCAGAACTGCCCGTGTGCCCTCGACGTTGACCCGCTCCATGCGATCGCCATCCACCAACCCCAGTTCAACATAGGCAGCGGTATGAAAGACCTGGTCAACCTCCGTCATTGCTGTTTTGAGTGACTTCCGGTCGGTAATATCGCCGTAGACCAACTCCACGTCGCATCCCTCCAGACGAGACAGATCGCTGGAGCGACGCGCCAGAGCCACGACGCGATCGCCCCTCTCCAGCAATGCCCTCACCAGGTGTGACCCTGTAAATCCATTTGCACCCGTAACCAGAGCTTTCATCAAAGTTCTCCGAGAAACTCCCACCTCGCGCTAGCAGGGGGGGTAGTTGACAGGTCAGCCTTCGCTAACGGCAGGTTCCTCTTCCCCAGCGGCCATCATAGCCGACAGAGACCTGATCCCCTCGACGCGCTGGAGCAGTCGAGAGATGTACCAGGGTGACATCGGCCATTCCGGCCACACTGCCTCGCCAGATCGATTGCCCTTCCTGATTTTTGCCGTTGTAGCTCAGGTTGGTGGTGATCACATTACCAGCGGGGGGACGCAGGTCAATACGGCTAAAGCCAGACTCACGCGTGAAGTAGGCCGTAAAGTCTACCGAACCCTGAATATTGCCGGGACAGGTCATACTCAGACTGTCCTGGTTTGGCTCCTGCACAGGTGGACGAGGGGAAGGCCCCGGAGGCACCACGGGTGGGTTGACCGGGCCAGGAGAAATCGGACTCGGAGACGCTGGGGCACTCCCCCGAATCCGGCCATTCTCTTCGAGAGAAACGGCCCCATTGCTGCCCACCACCTGGAGAAAGCAGGTGCCGTCAGGGAAAATCCGCGCATAGAAGGTAGACTCTCGCCCCGCCGAAAAAGTAACGCTGCTATCGGTATTCACCGTGCGAGTGGCGGGTGCTCGGTTGAGGCTGGCTGTGTTGGGTTTGCGGGTGAAGGTCATGAGCGGCTGTCCCCCCTCCCACACGATCTCGGCAAAGTAGTTGGCGGTTTCGCAACTGGCGGGCTGGGCGATCGCTGCTGCACCAGGATCTGGGCTGGCAGGCGCGATGGGTGGTGGATTGACAGCGGTATCTGTGGGTGGAGCAACCGGGGATGTCTGAGCATCTGGCACAGGGGTGCTGTTATCAGGTTCGCAACTGGCAAGTGCGACAGTGATCAAACCAGCCAACAAAACTCTGGATGCGGAAAAGATTGGAATAGATTTCATTATTGATTGATGGAAGATTGCAGCTTGAATGTGGAATGGACAAGTGAACTCAGGATCACGAATCAATTACAGCGTTTTTCATGTTGGTGAGGTACGGGGGGTGGGGGAAGCACCCCTGCACCCCGTACCTCACCAGGACGAAAAGGGCTGTAACCTGGAATATTTTCTGATAGAAGCGTGGCTAAGCCGCGCTTCTAAGTCAATGGGTGTGGAAAAAGTCGAGATCTAAAAAGCTGTTCTGCCCGCACAGCGGGCAAAATGGCTTTTTAGGTTTCAAGCTTAATTGCCCCTACCTGCTTATCAAAAAATATTCGGTTTTATTTCATTCAAGATTCTTAACGAGTACGGCCATTCTCCTCGATGGCAACCGCACCATTTCCCCCCACAACCTGCACAAAGCAGTTGCCGTCAGGGAAGATACGGGCATAGGTGGTTGAGGTGCCTGCTGCGGCATAAGTCGCACTGGCATCGGGGTTGGCGGTCACTGTAACCGGAGCATTACTCAGAACCACTTCCGAGGGCTTACGCGTAAAGGTCATCTGGGGTTGGTTTCCCTGCCAGGAGACTTCAGCAACATAAGCAGCAGTGTTACAGCGGATGGGTTGAGCGGTGGCTGCCGTCTGACCAGTGGGTGCTCCACTCCCACTACCCGTCTGGCTTGTGGCTTGACCTGTGGTGGCAGGACTGATAGCAATGCCTGGTTGTGCTGGACTGGCTCCCGGTTGAGGCGTGCCGACATTGAGTGCCGCAGGTGGAGTCGCCGCAGGTGTAGCAGCAGGAGCGGCAGGACTGGCAGCAGGTGCAGGAGCCGCAGGATTGGCCGCGGGTGCAGGCTCGGCGGGATTAGCCGGGGGGGCCGCAGCATTGGGAGCAGCCGCAGGGTCGGTCAATTCTGGTGCAGGTGTTGCAGGAGTCGCTTCAGGGGGTAGCGGTGCTTCTGAGGTCAGATCGCATCCGGCGATCGCCGCAAGGCTCACAGTCACCAGGAGCGTTTTGGCCAATGAAGAGAATCGAAAAGCTTGCATGATGTCACTCCACCCACAAAAATACAGCAGTGCTCAGGTCAGTGTACCGCTGCTTCGTGCAAATAGGGAGTCCATGCCACGATGAAGGTCAACGTCTACAAGATTGCTCAAAATAGCCCGGATGATATGTCTGAACTCAGTCGCTTAATTGATAGCGGCAAGCTTAAGCCGGAAACCCTGGTAGCGATTATGGGAAAAACTGAGGGCAACGGCTGTGTGAATGATTTTACGCGGGGATTTGCCGTGCAGTCCTTGAAGCAATTTCTGCGTCCCATGCTGCACGATGCTGCAGACGAAGTAATTTACGTGATGTCAGGGGGGACAGAGGGGGTCATCAGTCCCCACCTGACCCTGTTTACCCGTGAACCGTCGCCCCCAGGAGCGGTGACTCACCAGGGGCTGGCGTTGGGGATGGGCCGGACGCGGGACTTTCTACCGGAGGAAATCGGCACACTGGCAATGGTGGAAGCGGTGGCAGAAACGGTGAGGGGGGCGATCGCCCAGGCCCACCTCACCCCTGCCGACGTTCACTTTGTCCAGATCAAGTGCCCCCTGATTGCCTTTTCTCGCCTGGACGCCACACAGCTTCAACAGCTCAAAACCACCGACCCCTACAAATCGATGGCCTACTCCAGGGGAGCCTCAGCGCTGGGGGTGGCGATCGCCCTCGACGAAATCAGTCCCGATGACCTCCAGGATGCTGACATTTGCAGTAACTACAGCATCTTCTCCAGCGTTGCTTCCACCTCAGCGGGCATTGAACTGCAGCACTGTGAAATCCTGGTGCTGGGCAATTCTCCCCAGTCCACCAGCCCTTATATCATTGGCCACAGCGTCATGCAGCACGCCCTGGATGTGGCAGCGGTGCAGCAAGCGATTTCTTCCACAGGCCAATCCCTCGATCGCCTGGTCAACCTGTTTGCTAAAGCCGAGGCGGACCCTTCTGGTCAAATCCTTGGTCGCCGCCACACGATGCTGGATGACTCCGACATCAATCACACACGCATGGCCAGAGCTGTGGTTGGTGCGGCGATCGCCTCACTGATCCAGGATCCGATGGTCTATGTGTCTGGGGGAGCAGAGCATCAGGGGCCAGCAGGCGGTGGTCCAGTTGCGGCGATCGCCCGCCTGGGGTGAGATTAGGGTGAATGGTGCGCAGGGGCGTACCATTCGGCAGAATATCAAGAGACAGGATATTTCGCCGAGGATGAATGGATGACTTCAGGCTGAGACGCATCCACCAGGCGCGGCAGTCGATGCTTGAAGCCACAGAGGATCTCCCAGGAAATCGTCCCCAGGGTGGCTGCCCAATCATCGGCAGTAATGCGCTCATCCCCATCCTGGCCCAGCAGCGTCACCACTTCTCCTTCCTGCAAATCGGGCACGTTGGACACATCCAGCATCAGTTGGTCCATCGTGATCGCCCCCACCTGAGGCACCTGCTGTCCCCGCACGATCGCCTGCATCTGGTTGCTCAGATTGCGGGGCACTCCGTCGGCGTAACCAATGGCAACTGTGGCGATCGCCATCTCCTGTTCGGCGATAAACCGATGGCCGTAGCTCACCCCGGTGCCTGCCTGAATCGTTTTTACCTGAGTTACCCGCGCCTTCACCTGCATCACAGGCTTCAGGTTAACGGTGGGCACCAGGTGGGGAGCTGGATGCAGCCCATAGAGGGCCAACCCCACGCGCACCATATTGTAGTGCAGGGCTGGATCGGTCAAAGTGGCGGCAGAGTTGGCAATGTGGAGCTTTGGGGGGGCCATGCCGACTTTCTGGATCTGGGCGATCGCCCCTTGAAACCTCGCCTGCTGGAGTCGCATCACCGTCTGGTCGAGACTATCCGCCGTGGCGAAGTGAGAGTAGACGCTGGTGATGGTTAGATGGGGCAACCCCTGTACCAGTTGGGTAAACTCTGCTGCCTGCTGCCAGGGAGAACCGAGACGAGACATTCCGGTGTCCAGCTTGAGATGCACGGGCAGAGGCTGGCGGAGGTTCATTCTGTTGATTGTGTCGGAGAAAATCAGGCCCTGTTTGGGGGTACAGAGGGTGGGCTGCAAATTCCAGTGGGCGATCGCCTCCACCTGCTCTACGGTATTGGTCGCCCCCAACACCAGAATCGGAGCCTGAATTCCCAGTTCCCGTAGCTCGATGCCCTCTGGAATCGTGGCTACTCCTAGCCAGGAGGCTCCAGACTGCAAGGCGATACGGGCGATCGCTCCGGCTCCATGCCCATAGGCGTCGGCTTTGACCACCGCCAGCAGATCCGTTTCTGGTTTCAGCAGCGCCTTTATCTGCTGGACGTTGTGACCCAGCGCCCTCAGATCAATCTCCACCCAGGCGCGTTCCCGCTGCATGGGAATTAAACTAGGGGTATTCTCCCAACTCAACATTACCGTTCACTCCTCAACGACCTGGCCAGTGCGGCTTGTATTTAAAGCGGTTGTCACGCTGGTGGAGGTGCGGGGGTATGGGGCGAAGCCCCCATGCAGGGGAAGAGACCTGCACCCCTCACTCACGTACCTTAGGATCACGAATAAATTAACCTGGAATATTTTTTAATAGGAGCACCGCTAAGCCGCGCTCCTATTAAAAAATATCCGGTTTTATTTAATCCAAGATCCTTAGGGTTTTGCGGGTTAATTAAAGTCCCAGTTTTAGTCGCGCCAGACTAAAACTGGGACTTTATTTTGTTCCAATCCCCTTATTTGCCCGAAACGGGCTGTAGACAAAATACTAGTTTCGTAAATCTTCTGAAATGGTTCCTCCCCCACTCTGTGCAAATATGTTACTATCTGTAAAACCTTTCTTCTCAATCAGCCAGAATGGGCAAAGTCCTGGTGCTGAATGCTTCTTACGAACCGCTGAACATCACCAGTTGGCGGCGTGCAGTAATCTTGCTGATTAAAGGTAAGGCGGAACAGGTCGAACACAACGGAAAGATGGTGTACGACAAGTTGCCTTTGCCATCGGTGATCCGTCTGCGGCACTACGTCCGGGTTCCCTACAAAGACATTCCACTGACTCGCCGCAATATTCTCCACCGGGATAGTCACTCCTGTCAGTATTGTGGGTATCTTGGAGATGAGCTAACGCTGGATCACGTGATTCCCCGCTCGCGTGGCGGTGAAGATTCCTGGGAAAACATTGTCACTGCCTGTGTTCGCTGCAATGTCAAAAAAGGCAGTCGTACCCCCAAAGAAGCCAATATGACGCTGCATCGACCCCCCCATAAGCCTCACAGTGGTTTGTACTTTGAGGTGACCAAGCATATTAAGAGCGGCTTGCATCAGGAATGGCAAAAGTATGTCATCGGCATCTGATGCCATAAGGGGTGCCCACGACTTTATCTGTCGTTTGGGGCATTTCTCCAGCGACTGTCTTCTTCCTGAAAGATCTCAGTCGAGTATTTCCGCCTCTACCGGGAGTTCCCTGACCACCCCGTTTGAGGTTCGGTAAATAGAACCCTGGAAGGGGTGTCGCCGGGGGGATTTTTTGAGATGATCGAAAAATGACTGTAGTTCTCATTACTGGTTTTGTCGCTGCTCAACAGGTTGTGGGCACGATTGCCTCACAGTTTTCTGAAGTGGCAATCACAGTTTGCTCGCCCTCACCCCTGAGGCAGGCTCCTTTCCTCGTTTCGACCGTGGCTGAGGTGGTGTCGTCGCAATCAGACACTCAGTTTCGATTTTGTTTTTCATAACCTATGCAAACGAATTCTCTCAAATCCCGTAATATGCCCGTCGTTAAAGAGTCTGCCCTGGTTGGTGCTGGTTCCAATGGAGTCGGGGACGACTCTGACGATGCGGACGTTCCTCGAATAAAAGCCGATTGGACGCTAACGACCCCCCAGGGCCGACGGTTGACGGAGCAAAAGGTTGAAGCCCTGCGACGGGTGATGGAGCGCCACCAGGGCGATCGCCACCTCGTTCTACTGCAAGACTTCCCCGACCCCGATGCCCTTTCTTGCGCCTGGGCTTATAAGCTCATCGCCGAGCAATACGATATCCGCTGCGATATTGTCTACGCAGGCACCCTCAGTCACCAGGAGAATATTGCCCTGGTGAAGTTGATGGGCCTACCCGTACAGCGCTGGACGATTCAGATGGCGCGGGAAAAAGATTTCTCCCTCTATCAGGGCTGCGTCTTTATCGACAACCAGGGCACCACGACTCAGTTGCTGGAACTGGTGCGCCAGTTCAGTATCCCGGTAGTTGCGGTCATCGACCACCACACCCTCCAGGGTGAACTGAAGTCGGAATTTGACGACATCCGCTCCCAAACCCGCGCCACTGCCACCATTCTGACCCAGTACCTCCAGGCAGGACTTCTCCGGTTGGATAGTAGCAACGGCGAGCACGTCAAGTGTGCCACTGCGCTGATGCATGGCCTCCGTTGCGACACCAATCGGTTGATGCAGGCGCAGGAGGAAGATTTCCTGGCGGCAGCCTATCTGAGCCGTTTTTATGACAGCCAATTGCTCAACGCCGTCCTGCAATCCTCCCGCTCGAAGCGAGTGATGGATGTGATAGAGCGATCGCTGCGCAACCGCATCCTGCAAAACAATTTCTCGATTGCCGGGGTCGGTTACCTGCGCTACGACGACCGTGATGCCATTCCCCAGGCGGCTGACTTCCTGGTGACCGAGGAGAACGTCCACACCGCTGTGGTGTTTGGTATCGTCCACGACGAAGACGAAGACCTGGAGATCGTGATTGGTTCCCTGCGGACCAATAAACTCACCCTCGACCCTGATGAATTTATCAAGGAAGCCTTTGGTCAGGACGGCCAGGGGCGCTTCTTTGGTGGCGGGCGATCGATGGCGGGTGGCTTCGAAATCCCGATGGGCTTCCTCTCCGGCTTCAACGAGAACAGCGAGTATACCCGCATCAAGTGGGAGGTGTTTGACGCCCAGATCAAACAGAAGCTCCTGCGGCTGGTGAACCCCGAAAATGGCGTGATTCGCACCGCTTAAGCAGCCTAACAAATAGGAAATGGGGCGGCGCATTGCGCCGCCCCATTTCCTATTTGTTAGAACTCTGGCGTAGCTCCATACCTAAATCCGGTTTGTCGGTGATAATCCCCTGGATGCGGTGATCGGTCAGGAGTTGGGCGATCGCCGGAGCCTCATTCACTGTCCATACCCAGATTGGCATCTCTCCGGTGGTCGCTTTCGACAGAAGTTTGATGTCCAGCAGTTGCCAGTCGGGGGCAATGAAGTCGGCTTTCATCTTGCGAATTCTGCGGAAAACGCTGCTGGCGCTGCACCGGAGGGATTTGCAAACGTTGACCGTGACATCCCCAAATAGAAACCCAGTCTTGATGTCAGGACAGCGTTTTTTTACTCGCTCGATGCAGAGTGGATAGAACGAAGTGACGACGAAATTCTCAGGGGAATAACCCGTCAGCAATTGCCGCACGACCTCCTTTTCATAGCCAATGCCCTTCAGTTCCACATCCAGCCGAATGCGTCCCTGACAAACTTCCAGCGCCTCCTCAAAGCGGGGAATATCAGGGTCAATGGTCATCAACTCTTCATAGGTGAGCTTGCGGATCGCACGGTTGCTTACCTCCGGGTCATGGTAAATCACCAGCACCTTATCCCGTGTTCGCCGCACATCAAACTCAATCATGTCAGAACCGAGGGCGATCGCCTTCTCAAACGCATCCAGGGTGTTTTCCTTGACGTAGGCCGATGCCCCGCGATGAGCCACAATCAACGGTTGCATTCCACTCCTCCCGACACAGCATTCAGTTTTCTCGATGCAAGCATTTACGAAATACTCAAACTATTGCGGCCACCTGTCATTGAACAGTGTCTACTGCAACACACGATAACCATTTATTGGGGCAATTTATCATTGGGGAGAGTGGATGGGTGGGTGGGTGGATGGGTGGGTAGGGGTGATCCTTGCGGCAACGGCGAAGCCGCGCGGTCGTTCGCCCGTACAGGGGATGGGGAGGGGCGTGGCATTCGGCAGAGGCAGCCAGGGGGGCGTTCAATGTTCAGGCCGAATGCTGTGCCCTTCCGGTTGGGTGGGAGGAAAAGTTTGGAAGGGGTGAAAAGTTTTATGGTGGGTAGTAGTGGGGGTAGAAGAACATCTGGGTCTGAAACGCCCTTGATGGGGACGGGGTTTATAGGATACGTGAATGGCTTTCGATTTTCGCAATACGAATACGCTCTGGGCGTCGATTTTAGTGGAAACGTTGCAGCGGTTAGGATTAGCCACCGCAATTATCTGTCCAGGGTCTCGATCGACCCCACTGGCGGTTGCATTTGCTCAGAATGAACACATCGAGGCGATACCCGTGTTAGATGAGCGATCGGCCTCTTTTTTTGCGCTGGGATTGGCGCGACAGCAGGGGCATCCGGTAGTGCTACTGTGTACGTCGGGAACAGCTGGGGCGAACTTTTTCCCAGCGGTGATTGAAGCGACAGAGAGTAGAGTGCCGCTGTTGATTCTGACCGCCGATCGCCCCCCCGAACTGCGAGACTGCAACGCCGGACAGACGGTGGATCAGCAGAAACTGTACGGCAGTTTTCCTAACTGGTATCACGAGGTGGTGGTTCCCTCGCCCGAACTGTCGCTGCTGTCCTACCTGCGACAAACGGTCGTTCATGCCTGGGAACGTGCCCTGTTTCCCAGTCCCGGCGTCGTTCATCTGAATTTCCCCTTCCGCGATCCCCTGGCACCTATTCCTCAAGTCAGTTCCCCGGATGGTTCCCACCCCCTTCAAGAACTACTCTGTCTCGACGAAGCGGCCTTTTTCGCCGAGGTTCGCCCCTTACGGCCCGTGCGGTCAGTTTTGGCCCAAAACTCCACCATTTCTCCTAAAATCCCTAATATTCCTGATATTCCTGTCAACCTTACCCCTTCGTTGCTACCCACCCTTGAGGGCGCAGCATTCGGCCCTGATGTCAGGGACTCAGCTCAACCGCCTCCGCCGAATGCCGCGCCCCTACCAAGGGTGCCCTCACGCATCCACGTATCCACCCCTCCACCCCTCCACCCCTCTACCTTCCCCGAATCAGGCATCATCCTCGCTGGCCCTGCGCAACCCTACAATCCGTACGACTACTGTGAGGCGATCGCCCATCTCAGCAAAACTCTGGGCTATCCCATTCTGGCAGAAGGACTTTCTCCCCTGCGCAACTACGCTGACCTGAATCCTTATCTGATTTCGACCTACGACTCAATCCTGCGTGACCTGGAGACGGCGAAAAATTTGGCTCCTCAAATGGTGATTCGCGTGGGGGAGACGCCCACCAGCAAATTGCTGCGAGCCTGGTTGAGTGATACTCAGCCGATTCAGTGGTTGGTGGAGGAGAGCGATCGCAATCTCGACCCGCTGCATCTGAGAACAACGCATCTGCGCCTATCGGTCGAGCAATTGGCAATGGGACTGTCTGAGGAGAGAATTTCGCCCAGTCCCTATTTGAAGCAATGGTGTGAGGCAGAATTGCAGGTTCAGAAGCGGCGCAACCAGAGTATGGAGGAGGAGGAGTCCCTGATTGAGGGCAAGGTGGTGTGGTTGATGTCGCGCTACCTGCCGCCAGAAACGCCACTGTTCATCGCGAATAGTATGCCCATCCGCTACATGGAGTGGTTCTGGAAACCGGGAAACCGTCGGGTGCAACCGTTTTTCAACCGGGGGGCTAATGGCATTGATGGTACCCTTTCAACAGCGCTGGGAATGGCCCATGGCAATCGCCCCGGCGTTTTGCTGACGGGCGATCTGGCACTGCTCCATGATACGAACGGTTTTCTGGTGGGCGATCGCCTGCGGGGACACCTGACGATTGTACTCATCAACAACAATGGTGGTGGCATTTTTGAGTCGTTGCCGATCGCCCAGTTTGAACCACCCTTTGAGGAATTCTTTGCGACGCCTCAGTGTGTAGATTTCATGAAGCTGTGCGCTGCCTACGAGGTTGAGCATGAAGCGGTGGAATCCTGGGGGCAACTACAACAGCGGCTGGGAAATCTTCCAGAGAGGGGGATTCGGTTATTGGAGGTCAGGTGCGATCGCAAAGCGAACACCCGCTGGCTGCAAAAAATGCTCCCACTTTGGGGGTCAGGCTCCCTTTGACAAAAGTGCAATAAGTCGTCAACTTATACACATCCCCCTTACGTCAGGCCATCTATCTTTCGGACGATTTTTGACTCATGAATTTTGCCTCCACTGCGATTCAAACCGCTGAGTATCCTGCTGATTTCAGCGGTCCTCCATCTGAAGATACGAACAGTCCTACCGTTGCCTTTCTGTCTGCTGCTGTCTTGCTGATGTCTGGCGTGATGACCATCGATGGCATGACTCACCCTCAGGAGGACGCTCATCTCCAGGTGTTTCTGGAGGCATTTATTCACCCTAATCCCTTTGTCCGGCTTCCGGTCAACCGAATTCTCGCCGCCCTGGACCGGGAACCCTGCCTCGACCCTAAGCCGCTATTGCAGCTCACTCGCTCCCTTGATCTCTCACAGCGTCTGCTACTGCTGGGTCTGGGCTATGGGATGGCGATGGCCGATGGGGCGATCACGTTTCCTGAAATGGCTTACTTGAGGTCGATCGCCCAACGCCTGAAAATCCCGACCTCCTATGCCTCCATCCTGGAGAGCGGCTTCGCTGACCAAACGCCCCAGGACTTCAACGCGCTGATGGAGGTCGCCAGCCTGGTCGATCCTGCCCTTTTTCTTGCGAACGACCCGCTATTTTTGCAAATTGCCAATCACGTTCATGCCGCCCTGGCGTTTTGATGCTTCCTTCCCGTGCCGAAGGCGTAAATGAAGGCGCAACCCTATAGGTTTTGCGCCTTCATTTGAACCCTCGCCTTGAGATACAAACTACGCAGCTAATCCGCTGTGGCGCAGCAGGGGTGCGGTTTCTGGCTGACGTCCGCGGAAGGCTTTGAACACTTCCATCGGGTGTTTGCTGCCGCCGAGGGCCAGTACGGTGTTGCGGAAGCGGCGTCCGGTTTTGGCGATCGCCTCCTCGTTCTCCAGACCCGCCTCCTCAAAGGCTGCGAAGGCATCGGCGCTCAGCACTTCTGCCCACTTGTAGCTGTAGTAGCCTGCTGCATAGCCGCCTGCAAAGATATGGCCGAAGGAGCAAAGGAAAGCGTCTTCGGGGAGGAGCGGCAGAACCGTGGTCGTTTCTGCGATGCGGCTGCGGACGTCGGCGGGGGTGTCGAGGCCACCGGGCTGGTAGCGGTGGTGCAGTTCGATATCCACAAAGCCAAAGTGGAGTTGGCGCAGCATGGCGCTACCGCTCATGAAGTTGCGGACGTTCAGTAGTTTTTGATAATAGGGTTCGGGCAGAGGCTCACCCGTTTCGTAGTGTTTGCCCAGGCTAAACAGGGTGGCGCGATCGTAGCACCAGTTTTCCATGAACTGGCTGGGCAGTTCGACCGCATCCCACTCAACGTTGCGGATGCCTGCTGCGCCCGTGTAGTCTACTGTCGTCAGCATATGCTGGAGGCCGTGACCAAATTCATGGAACAGTGTCTCAACCTCGTTGAACAGCATCAGGCTGGGTTTGCCGTCCACGGGGGGTGTCTGGTTACACACCAGGTAGGCCACCGGGAGCCGCACTGTGGGAACCCCCTGCTCCACTGTGCGCGCCCGGTTAATGCAAAAGCCCATCCAGGCACCGCCGCGCTTTTCGGCAGGACGGCTGTAGGGGTCGAGGTAGAAGTAGGCGATCGCCCCCCCGTGCTCATCTGCCACCTGGAAGTAGCGGACATCCGGGTGCCACACGGGAGCCTGACCGTCTGCGGGAGTGATGATGACACCAAACAGCCGTTTGGCCAGGGAGAATAGGCCGTCGAGCACCTGCTCCAGCGGGAAGTAGGGGCGTAGCTCTTCGGCATTCAGCGCATACTTTTCTTCGCGGACACGCTCCGACCAGAAGGTGACATCCCACGGTTGCAGGTTCTCCGCTTCCGGGGCACCTTTGCTGCGGGCAAAATCGGCCAGGTCTGCGAGGTCCTGTTTGGCGGCATCATAGCTGGCCTGCCGCAGAGATTCCAGCAGTTCTTCAACCGATTCCACACTGGGAGCCATTTTGCTGGCGAGGCTGAGTTCTGCATAGCTGGAGAATCCCAGGATCTCCGACATTTCTTTCCGCAGTTCCAGAATCCGCTCGATGATCGGCTGGTTGTCCCAATCTCCCTGAGAAGCACGCGTGATATAGATGCGATACAGCTTTTCGCGCAGGTCACGCCGCTGGCTGTGCTGCATAAAGGGCAGGTAGCTGGGCATATCCAGGGTGATACGCCAGGGGCCTGCTTCCGGGGTGGCGTTTTCTTCCCCGGCGGCACGAGCCGATTGGGCAGTCTGGGCCAGGAGGCTGGGTGGTAATCCGACCACTTCTTCTGGCTGGGTCAGCATCAAACTGAAGGCTTTGGTGGCGTCCAACAGGTTATTGGAGAACTTGGTGGAGAGGTCGGCCAGCTCCAGTTGGATGGTGTTGAAGCGATCGCGCTTCTCTCCTTGCAAACCCACGCCCGCCAGCTCAGCTTCCCGGATGCCTGATTCGACAATCCGCTGCTGGGCTTCTTGCAGATGGCTCCAGTTGGGGCTGGCCTGGAGCGCTTTGTAGCCCTCGTACAAAGGCTTGCTCTGGCTGAGGCGAATCCAGAATCTCACCACCTCCGGCTGCATAGTCTCCTGCGCCTGCCGCAGTTCGGGACTGTTTTTGACGCTCATCAGGTGGTTGACGATATCCCAACTCCAGGAGAGGCGCTCGACCAGCGCTTCGACGGGTTCCACGAGGCCATCCCAGTTGGGGGTGACAGAGGCTTCCAGTTCTGTGAGCTGGTCGTTGACCTCCGCCAGAAGCTGAGTCATGCCGGGGACGACCTGTTCGGCGCGGATCTGGTCGAAGGGGGGGAGTCCTTTGCCGTAGAGGAGGGGGTTTTGGGTCGAGAGAGTGGTGGTCATGGTGTAGAAGTAATGGGTAATCGGTAATTGGTAATGGGTGGGTAGGGGTGAACGGCCGTTCACCCGTACAGGGGATGGGTGGGTAGGGGCTTAGCATTCGGGCAGATACATTGTGGCAAAGTCCCAAGTATTAGGGCCGAATGCTAAGCCCCTACGAGGTGTTGGGTGTTAGGGGGGATAGGTGGGTTATTCGACAGGTTAAGGAAGGGGGATGGCTAGGGGCGTGGCATTCGGCAGACAGTGAATTGCAGGGGGCAGAAGCTCCAGGCCGAATGCTGCGCCCGTCCATGTTTTGGTTATGGGAGTTGGGAATCTTCGGCGGCAGAGCCAAATCGATATCCCTTCCCATAAACAGTATGGATCAGGGGAATCTCTCTGCTTGCCTCTACTTTGCGTCGTAATAACCGAATCTGGGCGGCGAGAGCGTTGCTGCTGGGCATTTCATCCCCACGCCAGAGAAATTCCTGGATTTGCTGGTGGGTGAGGAGCTGGTTGGGGTGACGCATGAAGTAGGCGAGGAGCTGGCTTTCTTTGTCGGAGAGTTCGATGGGTCTGCCACTGCGGTAGGCGATCTGGTTTTCGGTGTCGAGTTCCATGTCTTCGACGCGCAGCCGCGGGTGAGTGGAAACTTCGAGGGTGGGGGGGCGGCGCAGGAGCGCTCTCACTCGCGCCAGGAGTTCGCGCAGTTCAAACGGCTTCACCAGGTAGTCGTCGGCTCCGGCGTCGAGTCCGGCAACGCGATCGTCGATGGTGTCTTTGGCGGTGAGGAAGAGGACGGGGGTGGTGTCTCCCTGCGATCGCAATTTCTGACAGATCTCTAACCCACTGCACTGGGGCAGCATCCAGTCGAGGATCAGCAGGTCGTAGCTGCCCTGACTGGCGAGCCGATTGCCTTCGTCGCCATCATAGGCCACATCCACCCGGTAACCTTCGCGGGTGAGAATCTTGCTGAGGGGTTCCGTCAGCTCTACTTCGTCATCGACCAGGAGAATTTGCATATCTCCTATTTTAGGGTGGATGGGTGAGGGGGTGGATGGGTGGATGGGTGGATGGGTGGATGGGTATGGGAAGGAGGGGCGATCGCGTGGTGAGGGGCGATCGCGTAGAGGCACGGCATTCCTGTAGGGGTGGTATATCCGTAGGTACACGACATTCGATAAACGCGTTCTGGCTAGGGGCAGAACGTCAAGACCCAATGCAGTGCCCGACTCATCCACGGTTCGGCTATCGCTTACCGCAACGCCCATCCACCCATCCACGGTTCGGCTCATCGCTCACCGCAACGCCCATCCACCCTGATTATGTGTTTGAGGCGACGAAGGGCGATCGGGTGCCCGCAGGCGAGGAGCTAGATGGTGCGATCAGCCGCCGACAGATCTTCAAATGTCGTCATGATGGTTTCTCCTGATTTTTGGGTTTGCAAGGAACCCAAAAACCAAAGCCGCCCCGTTCATTCGCAGCAGAACGGAGCGGCTATGTCATAAACTCGGCGAAGCCCCTGGACTGCCTATATCAGTTCAGGGGTTAGTTTCCTGGAGATATGCCGCCATCTTCAGGAGGCGTTTGATTTGGCCTTTGGTATTTGGTATTGGGACACAGTAGAGCATTTTTCTCTGCTTGACAAGCGTACTACTAAGTTGTTTTTATATTTCTGCAATATACTTAAAATAAAATTTAGATTATGCTAATTATAATAGGTCAAAGTATCGATTGGCAAATCCCATAAGGTGTTTGAATGGCGGGAATTGAGGGATTTAAAATTAAGAATTACAGGGCTTTAAGAGATATTACTCTAGGGAAGCTTTGGAATACGCAGAGTATAGAGCCATTAACACCAATGACCGCGGTCATTGGTAAAAATGGTGTAGGTAAAAGTACTCTTTTTGATGCTTTTGGCTTCCTTTCTGACTGTTTGAAAGGAGGAGTTGAGGAAGCTTGTGATGCCCGTGGTCGTGGTGGCTTTGAGAGAATTCGTTCTCAGGGGTACACAGGGAGTATTGAATTTGAAATTTACTACAAAGAAGATAAGAATGCTAGACCTATTACTTATGAGTTGGCAATAGATCTTGACTCAGATGGTAGACCTTTTGTAAAGCAAGAAAGACTTAGACAAAGAAGAAAAGGACAGAGGACAGGTTGGCCTCTTTCATTTCTGATTCTCAATGAGGGCAAAGGTATTGCCTGGAAGGGTGAAGAGGAAGGTAAGCAAGTCGATGAAGACCAGGAAGAATTTGATCTATTCACTCTGATAGATAAACTACGTAAGGGCGAAGCAGAAGAGGAGAGCAAAGAGACAGAGGTTGTTGAATTAAGTGATAAGCGAAAGCTTGGAATTGCAACGCTTGGATCGTTAAAGCAACATCCTAGAATTTCGTTATTTCGCAAATTTATCGAAGGATGGTATCTTAGCTATTTTACGCCAGATGCAGCGAGAAGCTTGCCATTAGCTGGTCCTCAAAAACATCTCAACATACATGGGGATAATCTTGGAAATGTAGTTCAATTCATGGAGAGAGAACATCATAGAAAGTTTCAATCTGTTCTTGATAATATTTCAAAAAAAATACCTGGCATACAAAGAATTAGTACAGAAAAAAGTCCGGATGGTAGGTTGTTGTTAAAATTCAATGATAAAGGATTTGAAGACCCCTTTTATGTTCAACAGATGTCCGATGGTACTCTTAAAGTTTTTGCTTATTTATTGCTTTTAGAAGATCCCTCGCCACCACCATTCATATGTGTTGAAGAACCTGAAAACGGCTTATATCATAAACTCTTGGAAACGTTGGCACAAGAGTTTAGAGAACACGCTACTGGCCGGAAGGGTGGCTCTCAAATTTTTATCACAACACACCAACCTTACCTTGTAGATGCTCTGCAACCGAAAGAAGTTTGGGTGCTTGAGAAGGGATCTAATGGATTCTCTACCATCAAACGTGCTAGTGATGATCCTCTCATACAAAATCTTGTTGCTCAAGGTTTACCTCTCGGCGGGTTGTGGTACAGTGACTACTTTGATAAGAGGTAAATGAATGCACTTTGAAGTTCTTGTTGAAGACATTTCTGGTAAAGCTGCTCTTGACATTCTGCTTCCAAAAATACTGGGGGATGAGCATACATTTACTGTTCACCCCCTGATTGACTGACAAAACTCCTGAAACCCCGATTCCTGCGTAGGTTGGGTTAGCGACAGCGTAACCCAACATAACCGCTGCTGGTGTTGGGTTTCACGCTGTTCAACCCAACCTACGGTAAAATCTGTCAGTCAATCAGGTTCACCCCTATAAAGGTATAGGACGTATCCCTCAGGGGCTAAAGCCTTCTTCAGATCCCCAGAAGCGCATCTTGTTAGATCAACTTCCAAAACTTATTCAAGGCTACGGACATACGTTCGCTGGTTATCCTTCTAATTATCATGCTGTACTGATTATCGTCTGCGATCTCGATGAGCGATGTTTAAAGGAGTTTCGCAAAGAGTTGTTTGATTGCGTAGACAAGTGTACAACACAGCCCGCGACATATTTCTGTATAGCAATTGAAGAAGGAGAGGCATGGTACTTAGGTGATTTGGCCGCGATCAAATCTGCTTACCCAAATGTGAGAGATTCAGTATTGAGTTCTTATATTAATGATAGTATCTGTGGCACTTGGGAGAAACTGTCTGATGCAGTATCGTTACAAGGTTCTCAGGATTTAACTCAATCAGGCTGGCAAGCAATCGGACAAGAAAAAATGAATTGGGCAAAGTGTATAGCTCCAAAAATGAATGTAGAGCAAAATCAATCTCCTAGCTTTTGCTACTTTCGCGATAAGCTACGAGATTTGTGTCTCAAATCATAATTTTTTTGATATAACTTGTCAGTGCTATCATAAAAACTCGAAGATCTCTTTATTCAAATCAACCTAAATCGGTTCGCTTAATCTCTGAAATATTGTATCTGTACAGGGGGTGCTAAATTTTTATGACGCTACCCCTAGTACTGCATGGCGAAAATAAACCGATGATTGGCGGTGTGGCGCACTTCTCGCGCCACACCGCCAATCATCGGTAAACTTAAGCCGCCTAGTACTAGCTTCAGTCCCAGAAATAGATCCAGTTCTAGCGATCGGGGAACGGTTTTAGCGAAAAATTGTTGATCAAAACTGCTTGAAGCCACTTCTCCTAATAGGAACCCATAAATGCCGAACCCTGAAAGCATTTGCTACAAGGAATTACAGGGTTTTGCCGTTTTTCAGAAGACCACCTGTACGGATACCTCTTTTCAATTCAATCAGATGGGTGAGTTAGGATATACTCATCCACCTTTTAAGCCTGGAATGGGTGTTTTGGTTGACAGTTGGGCTTAGGAGCAAACGATGGAAATCCATGAACTCGTCATTGAGATGAAGCTGCTGGAGCGCCGCCTGACGCTCTATGAAGAAAAATACGGCGTTCTCAGTGAGGATTTCTATAAAGCACTGTTTGCTGGTACTCTTGCCCGATTTGACGAGTATGACGAAACCCGCACTGACTTTAGTCGTTGGAAAGGCATTTATGAAACCTGGCTGCGCCGAAAGCGTGCCTATACCGAGCAGATTAATCAGCGTGACCTGGCCGAAACCCTGCGTTTTCAGCCGACATACTAGGGTATGAGCCAAAACCCTCTGACATCTCTATCGGAGTAGAGTCGCTTTGTATCACAAACCCTTAACCGCCCAGATGTAGAGCGTTCAACCGTTATTGTCTGCTCAAACAGTCCCTACACGGGGACAGCAGAAGGCGAAGTATGGTTCAAGGGCGGCTTCAGGCTCCGTATGAGAGAAGAGTTTGACTTTGATGCAGCGTTGATTACCTCCTACGGGTATGAGGTCTACCGGGGTGATGAGAAACTTTACTGGTACGACGACTTTCCACACCCACAAGACCCATCCCTGGCATCCACTTTCCCTCACCACAAACATATTCCACCCAACATCAAACGCAACCGAATTCCAGCACCGAGTATCAGCTTTGAGCAGCCGAATCTACCTGCGCTGGTACAAGAAATTGAGATGCTGATATCACAGGGTTAAGATGCCTACACAGATATTGTTGTGATTTGCTGCATTTTTACTGGGGCGATCGCCCTAGCCCAGCCCAACGCTCCACTGCAATCGGAGAAGGTGAGTGGCGATCGCACATCATGTCTTGCCCAGTTCAAGGGCGGGAATGAATGGGTGGTTGGGTGGAAGGGCGATCGCTTATGATACTTTTGTTCGCGTCAACAAAAATATCAATTCATGGAGTCTGGCCAGTACAAGGTGGTCCCAACCATCACAATCTATAAAGCCCCACAAAAGGGAAAAGGTCAGAAATTACTAACAAAGGGATTTCACCCCATCGATTTTCCTTGCAATCCTCCCTATCTAGATGGGAACTGCTACTTTGCTGGCCCCAACGACCGAAGCATTGCTGAGGAATTCAACGAGAGCTACAGGGAAGGAGTTCTGGAGGTGTCGATCGATAGTGCAACTTACGAGCAAATCTTCAAAACGCTGGAGTATCGTTATGATGAGAAAGGGGAGCGTGAGCGGATTGAGGTCATCGTCCCTCAGAGCCTCTTTCCGATCCTCAATCGGTTTCCACGAGTCCTCAAACCACGGTAAACAGCATGGAAAGCGCAACCTGGGAGCAAATTAAATCGAAGTACAAGCTCGGACAGTTTGTACAGGGCAAGGTTGAGTTTCATGCACCGTTCGGAGTGTTTATCGATATCGGTGAACCTTCAGTGAAAGGGCTGATTCGCATCCCTGATTTCCTTGATGAGGGTGAGATGAGCGAATCGATGTATCCAGATCTTGGCACAACTGTTGGTGCGATCGTCGTAGGTTACAACGAAGCCAATCATCGCGAAGTTTACTTGAATGCAAAACCCAGTGTTTTGCACAAGGCGCTTGTACCCCTAAAAGTCCCTGCGCTCGCTGGATAGTGACGGTTAAGAGGCTGCTTTTAAGCACTGTGGCAGGTTACCAAAACGGTAACGATCGCCAGCATTTCATTTGAGCTGGACATAATAGCGCCATCCACTCACCCTGCTGGTTGCGCTATGTCCTTTACTGACGCTCGAATCTATCAGATTTGTTTCCTGTCGGTCTTTCTGCTGGCGGGTGTTGGGACACGAGACTGGACACTGCGACCGGGCATGATGGTTGTGGCGATCGCCATCTGCCTCCTGACGCAATGGCTGTTTACCCTATGGACGACTTGGCCTCGCGAGACAGCAGAAACAGAGAACGCCCCACCCGATCAGCCAACGCAAGTCGTTCGGGGTGTCATTCTGCAATCCTCTGGCGTTTTCCTGAACTCACTGCCCAGCGCCCTGATTACCGCTCTGGGGCTGACCCTTTTGTTCCGGGCAGACCACTACAGCACGATGATGCTGGCTGGATTCCTGGCGATCGCCAGCAAATTCCTGCTGCGGGTGCAGGGCAAACACCTGTTTAACCCGACAAACTTTGGCATTCTGGTGGCGCTGATGCTCACCCCGGACGGCTGGGTTTCTCCAGGGCAGTGGGGGGAGGAAGCCTGGTGTGCGTTCCTGTTTCTCAGTACGGGAGGACTGGTCTTGCAGCGAGTGGGACGCTGGGATACGACGGTGGCCTTTCTGGGCAGCTACGCGGCGCTGGAAGCCCTGCGCAACGTCTGGCTGGGCTGGACCTGGGATGTCTGGGCGCATCGACTGATGAATGGATCACTGCTGGTCTTTGCGCTGTTTATGATCACCGATCCGCGCACGATTCCCAATGCCCGTGTGGGGAGAATTGTGTGGGCGATCGCCATCGCAGTGTTGACCTTTATTCTGCGCAACGATTTCTTTGTGCCAACTGCCGTGTTGTGGTCGCTGTTTGCTCTATCACCCTTCACGCTGTTGCTCGATCGATTGTTTCCAGCGTCTCGTTTTGATTGGGGCTGTCCTGTCTCAACCTCACGTCAATCGATTGAAGTTGGAATCTGAAACAGGGTACTCACCGTTTCTGTTCCTATCACGTCTCCATCACCTGCTATGAAAATCATCATTCGTTTTCTGATTTCGTTTGCCGTCATCATTGGCTGTCTGTGGATTGCTCCCAGGGCCTGGGCTTTCTGTGGTTTTTATGTGGCTAAAGCCGATGCCAGTCTGTATAATCGTGCTTCTCAGGTGGCGATCGCCCGCAGTGGCAATCACACTGTGCTGACGATGGCCAACGATTACCAGGGGGAAGTCAAAGATTTTGCTCTAGTGGTTCCAGTACCCGTGGTGTTGCAGGAGAATCAGGTCAAAGTGGCCAATCCCCAGGTCATTCAGCGGCTGGATGCGTTCAGTGCGCCTCGGCTGGTGGAATACTTTGACCCCGATCCCTGTGCTCCGGTGCTGTACGCCCCCGCTCCGTCTGCCGCGCCGGAATCAGCGGGCATCGCTCAGCGAGGGGGAAGCCGACAGCGAGATGCGGCGCTGGGGGTCACCGTTGAATCTCAGTTTTCAGTCGGGGAGTACGACATCCTGATCTTGAGTGCCAGAGAATCGGGGGGACTGGAAACCTGGCTGGTGCAGAATGGCTATCGCATTCCCAGGGGGGCCAGACAACTGTTGCGTCCCTACATCCGGCAGGGTATGAAGTTTTTTGTGGCGAAGGTCAACCTGGAGGCGTTTGAGACATCGGGGTATCAGTCCCTGCGTCCGCTCCAGATCGCCTATGACTCCCCCCGCTTCATGCTACCCATCCGCCTGGGGATGGTGAATGCCCAGACTGAGCAGGATCTGATCGTCTATCTGCTGTCACCAGAGGGGCAGGTGGAAGCCTCCAACTACCGCACGGTCAAAATTCCCTCAAACACAGAGATTCCCGTGTTCGTCAAAGACGAGTTCAGCAATTTCTACAAAGATATGTTCCAGAACAGTTATACCCGCGAAGGCAGGAATATCGCGTTCATGGAGTACGCCTGGAATATGGGCGGCTGTGATCCCTGTTCTGCGGACCCGCTGAATCCAGAAGAACTGCGGCAGGCGGGCGTATTCTGGCAGCGATCGGACGCACCCACCAATGTATTTCTGACCCGGCTGCATGTGCGCTACACCCGCGACAAATTCCCGGAAGACCTGATGTTTCAGCAAACGCGCAACCAGGAATTTTTCCAGGGACGCTACATTCTCCGGCATCCCTTTACCGGTGCCCTGGACTGTCCATCGGGGCGGGAGTATCGCCGTTCGCTGCGCCAGCGGCAGGAACGGGAAGCCCAAACTCTGGCGCGGTTGACCGGGTGGAAAATTCAAGATATTCGCCACCGACTTCCCCAGGTGCAAAGCCAGTTGATGCCCTGGTGGCAACAGGTCTGGTCGTCATTGCTGGGGGCATGGTAAGCAGAGAGACTGCAATCGCTCGATTTCGTTGGCTTTGGAGATCCCAAACTGTTTCCTTACCTGGGAAACAGTTTGATGTTGATAAGCGTTAAAGTCGAGTTGATTCAAATTCCTTACCTGCAAAGACTGCCCGTAGGCAAACCCTGAATCAAAAAAATGAAGGTCTTTCCATGAGAAGCGATATTTTCTAGGATACAGAGTAACGGAAACAAGCTTGAACAAAAGTTTGTGTAGCCAGTTTGTTTGTGTATCATTTCCCATCGTGAAACCAAGGACAAAGGCTTCATCGGCAGGAGAATGTCCCCGATTGAGAATTGCGTGGAGGCAATCATGCCCATAGAGATCAATTTTTCCGGGGAGGGCGATCGCGCTGTCAGGGTTCTCCAATAGCCAGATAATCCACGGGGTATCGATTTGCTGATCCACCGAAAACTGTTGCACCACGGCTTGAAGCGTATGGTGATTCGGGTTCATGTAGAAATCTGGTTCAATGTGATCATTGAGCGCTTCTTGCCATTGTGCAGGTAGGGGTGATTGAGTATTCATCTGTCGATTTCCAGGCAGTTCATGCACGAAAGTGAATATTTTTTCTGAAACTGGTCACTCCTTCTGCACCGTTCACACTGAATGCATTCTGGTTGCTTGACCCTATTTTCAGTTTGCAGATGATCCACCATCCACACCAGCGGCGTTTAGGGAATTAAGCGGGAAGATAACAAAACTCTCAAAGCCCCTGATTTTGCGTTCGTGTTGCGGACGCAAAATCAGGGGCTTTCAAAAAACTGTCTGATTGTATTTATAGCTGTACTGAGATCTTGCACTTTGCTTACAGAAAAACCAAAACCCTGATTCTGCCGCCGCTCCGCAGCGGCAGAATCAGGGTTTTGGTTTCTGGTGCAAGATCTCAGGGTAATCAACTTGGTTAGGACAAGGGGGCGGTGCCCCCTGCGCCCTGTCCTAACCATCATGACTACGGCTATAACTGGACTTTCGACTACAGCGCTTTGCGCTGAGATAGAACCAAAGTTTTGGTTGAGAGCCGCGCTCCGC
>CAZVXA010000042.1:0-5626 GCA_964630955.1 uncultured bacterium
CTGTATCCCCTCGCTGAAGCGGAGGGGCTTTAGTCTGCCCACATCGCCTCTGTAAGACTGCCAATAGTCTAGCGGTTCAGCAGCGTATTGTCGTCCCTCACTACAGGAACCAGGCATCGCCTTCTACCTTGAGAGGGATGCCATTCAACCTGTTTAAGCGTTTAGTATAGATTGTGATTGATGTATCATCCTGGCTACTGAAATTATTTGTCATGGTAGCCTCACCCAAAACGCTGCAATCATCCCATTTGGAAGTAGGGCTACTGGTTCGCCAGTTTCGTCTTTTTGGACGATGGATAGAGCAGGGAGAGTGAGCGCGTGGGAGGGCAGGGGCGTGATTGATTCAGGGGATTTAATGGTGAGTCAGGCGGTTGATCTGACCAATTGCGATCGCGAACCCATTCACATTCCGGGACTGATTCAGCCGCATGGAGTGCTGCTGGTGCTGGATGCATCGACGCTGGAAATCATTCAGGTCAGCGGGAATACTCAGGAGTGGTTGGGGCGATCGCCCCAGGATTTACTGGGTCAACCGTTGTCGGTATTGCTGGATGCTGAACAGCGGGCGGCGATCGACCAATGCCTGATCGGGGATTTTGAGTGCATCAATCCTTTGGACATTGCGATCGATCGGCAGGGAGAACAGCTTCAGTTTGACGGCATCGTGCATCAGTCAGAAGGCATTGTCTTGCTCGAACTGGAGCGCAGGACGACCGAAGACCGGGCAACTTTTTTTGAGTTCTATCACCAGGTGCGGGGAGCGATCACCCGGATTCAGAAGGCACCAACACTGCGGGACATGAGTCAGGTCGTGGTGAATGAGATGCGCCGAATGACCGGATTTGACCGGGTGATGGTCTATCAATTTGATCCGGATGGTTCAGGCCGGGTGATCGCGGAAGATACGAACCAGCCAACGCCCTACCTGGATTTGCGCTATCCCCCCAGCGATATTCCCAAGCAGGCCCGCAAACTTTATACCCTCAACTGGCTGCGGTTGATTCCCACTGCCCGCTATGAACCCGTTTCCCTGACTCCGGCGAACAATCCCCTCACAGGGCAACCGCTCGACCTGAGTCTGTCGGTTTTGCGCAGCGTCTCTCCGATTCACCTGGAGTACCTGCAAAACATGGGAGTGACCGCTTCCATGTCGATCTCGTTAATTCAGAATCAGCAGCTCTGGGGATTGATCGCCTGCCACCACTCGTCGCCTCGCCATGTGCCCTACAGCATTCGCACCGCCTGTGAATTTATCGGGCAGGTGATGTCTATGGAACTGGCGAATAAAATGGCCAATGAAGACCTGGACTATCGGATGGCGTTGAAGTCGCTGCAAACCAGCTTTGTCGAATCGCTGGCCCAGTCTGAGTATCTGATGGATGGGCTGGTGCAGCTTCAGTCAAAGCTGCTGGATCTCGTCAGCGCCACAGGGGCGGTTGTTTACATGGGGGAATCACAGCGGGATAGCAAAACCGAACGCATCGCCTGCATTGGCCAGACCCCTCCCGAATCAGCGCTGCCCGCCCTGATCCAGTGGCTCAAACCCCATCTGCATCTCAATCTGTTTCATACCCAGTCGCTCTCCAGCCTGTACCCCGAAGCAGCACCATTCAAGGCGATCGCCAGCGGTCTTCTCGCCTTAGAGATTTCCAAAGTCCACCAGAACTACATTCTCTGGTTTCGTCCAGAAGTTCTCCAGACAGTGAACTGGGGCGGTAACCCCAACAAACCCGTCGAGGTGCAGTCAGATGGCACCTGCTATCTGACGCCGCGCAAATCGTTCGAGCGCTGGCAGGAAACTGTCAGAGGTTGCTCCTTGCCCTGGAGAAACTCTGAACTGGAAATCGTCGCCGAACTGCGTAGTCTGATCGTGGGCATCGTGCTGCGGCAGGCCGACGAACTGGCCTCGATGAATACAGAACTTCAGCGCAGTAACGACGAACTGGATTCCTTCGCCTACATTGCATCCCACGACCTGAAGGAGCCGCTGCGGGGTATCCACAACTATGCCAGTTTCTTAATGGAGGACTACGGCGATTCCCTGAACGAAGACGGCATTGCCAAACTCCAAACGCTGGTGCGCCTCACCCAGCGCATGGAGGATCTGATTAACTCATTGCTCCGCTTCTCGCGCCTGGGACGGGCCGAACTGATGCACCAGACCGTCGATCTCAACGACCTGGTGCATCAGGTGATCGCAACCCTATCTATCGCCCGCCCCCACAGCACCGTCACTGTCCGCATCCCACGCCCCCTGCCAGCAGTGAAGTGCGATCGCGCCCAGGTGACCGAACTCTTTACCAACCTGATTAGCAACGCCATTAAGTACAACGACAAGGAAGAGAAGTGGGTGGAGATTGGATTTGCGGCAGGGGATGAGTGGATGAGTAGGAGGGTGGATGGGTGGATGAGGGAGAGCGCAGCAGAGAGCGATGATGGGATGACGAGAACACCCGTTTACCCATCCACCCCTTTACCCATCCACCCATCCACTCATCCACCCATCCACCCTCCCACTGTCTTCTATGTCCGCGACAACGGCATCGGCATCTCCGCAAAGCACCAGGAGCAAATCTTCCAGATCTTTCGCCGACTGCATGGCCGGGACGAATTTGGAGGGGGGACTGGGGCGGGGTTGACGATCGCCCGTAAAATCACCGAACGTCATGGTGGCAGAATATGGGTAGAATCAACTCCAAATCAAGGGAGTACCTTTTACTTCACACTGGCACCAGAATTGGAGACGATTGCATGACCAGTCCTGCGCCATCGCCCATGACCCAGACGCCCCCACTGCTGGTGGTTGAGGACAGCCATGAGGATTTTGAGGTGCTGCAACGGTTTCTTCGGCGATCGCCCCTGACCATTCCGATCCAGCGCTGCGTCAATGGCGAGCAGGCGCTGGCATTTCTGAACCGCACTGAACCGTATACCAATCCCCAGGAGTTTCCTCGCCCCAGCCTGATTTTGCTCGACCTGAACCTGCCGAAAACCGATGGTCGTGAGGTACTGCGGCTGGTCAAGCAGGATGAGAGCCTGAAGAAAATCCCCGTCATTGTGTTTACCACCTCCAACAATCCCAAAGATATCGAGGCGTGTTACCAGTACGGGGTCAACAGCTATATTGTCAAACCAATTGATTTTGAACAGCTCAAACGCAATATTCAAATGCTGGTGGAATACTGGTTTGAGGTTGTTGTCTTGCCTGAGAACCCGGAGATCCAGCCATGAGTCACCCCCCGTGCAAGATTCTGGTTGTAGATGACAGTCCGGAAGACCGGGAACTGTATCGGCGGTTGCTCCCCAAAGATGAAGCATTTGCCTGCATCTTATTGGAAGCATCGACTGGCCAGGAGGGACTGGCGCTCTGGCAACAGCATCGCCCTGATGTCGTATTGCTGGACTATCGACTGCCCGATCTGGATGGACTGGAGTTTCTGGCCGAATTGCGGGCTGCAAATCCTCAAGCGCCTGCGCTGCCTGTGGTGATGTTGACGGGGGTGGGAAATGAGGCGATCGCCGTCAAAGCGATTAAAGCGGGGGCACAGGATTATCTGGTCAAGGGACAGATGACCGCTGAGGTGTTGCAGCTTGCGGTGCAGGGGACGATCGAATCGGTACGGCTCCACACTGAACTGCACCAGCGGATTGAACGGGAACACCTGATCACCCAGATCACCCGCAAGGTTCACGGCTGCCTTGACCTGGATGAGATTCTCAACACCACTGTGACAGAGGTACGACGGTTTCTCCGTACCGATCGCGTCCTGATTTATCGGCTCCAATCGGATGGCTTCGGTACGATTACCTGTGAGTCGGTGGGGGAAAAATGGACGCCGCTGCTCTCCACCTCCTACCAGGATGACTGCTTCAATACCGAATACATTGAACAGTTTCGTCAGGGGTTAGTCACTGTCAAATCTGACATTTATGACGGCACGATCAATCCCTGCCATGTCGAACTGCTGGCCAATTTGCAGGTGCGGGCCAGTCTGGTGGTGCCAATTTTGCAGGGAGCTGAACTCTGGGGGATGTTGATTGCCCATCACTGTGAAGTCCCCCGGCAGTGGAAGCCGCTGGAAATTGATTTGCTGAAGGAGCTGGCCGATCAGGTCGGCATTGCCCTGCAACGCGCAGAACTGTATCAGCAGGCGCAGTATGAGCTGGCGGAGCGCGAACGGGCAGCAGTAGCCCTACGCCAGAGTGAAGAGCGGTTTCGACAGCTCGCTGAGAACATTAATGCGGCCTTCTGGATTCGGGATTTGCAGGATGATGAGGTGGTCTACATCAGCCCTGCTTATAAACGATTATGGGGCCTGGACCCGCAGGAACTATTGGCCAACAAACAGACGTGGCCAGACCGACTCCACCCTGACGATCGGGAAGCCATTGACCGGGCTTTTTACGAAAAGGCGATCGCGGGTCATTTTGACGAAGAGTACCGGATTATTCTCGACGATGGTTCAGTGCGGTGGGTGCGCGATCGCTGTTTTCCCATCAAGGATGAAACGGGCCAGTTTTATCGTCTAACGGGATTGGCTGAAGACGTTACCGAGCGCAAGCAGACGGAACTGGCCTTGCAGGAGAGCCAGGCCCAACTACAGCAACAACTGGCAGAGATTGAGGCGATTTACCAGTCGGTTCCCATTGGGTTGAATGTGCTGGACACGGATCTCCGCTTTCGCCGAATTAACCAGCGCTTAGCGGAGATCAATGGCCTGCCCATTGAAGCCCACATCGGACACACCGTCCGGGAATTGCTACCCGAAATGGCCGACATGACTGAAGCCCTGCTGCGCCCCATCCTGGAGACCGGGGAACCGCGATTCAACGTGGAAATTCAGGGAGAAACCCCAGCCCAGCCAGGAGTCCAGCGCACCTGGGTGGAACACTTCCTGCCGCTGAAGCATGGCGATCGCGTCATCGGTATCAGCACTGTCTGCGAGGAAATCACCCAGCGCAAACAGGCCGAGCAAGAACGGGAACGACTACTGGCGCAGGAACAGGCAGCCAGACAGGAGGCAGAACGGGCCAACCAGATTAAAGATGAATTTCTGGCAGTGCTGTCTCACGAACTGCGAACGCCGCTGAATCCAATTCTCGGCTGGGCCAGAATTCTACAAAATCGTAAATTAGACGAAACCAAAACGCAAGAAGCGCTGGCTACCATTGAACGCAACGCCAGACTCCAGGCCCAACTGGTCGAAGACCTGCTCGACATCTCTTGCATTATGCGCGGCAAACTCAGGCTCACTGTTGCCCCCGTCGATCTCCTCACCGTTGTTACTGCCGCCCTCGAAACAGTCCGCCTCAGCACCGAAGCAAAATCCATTCATCTGCAACTAACCCTGCCCGATCCCACCCCCTCCTCTGGCGGCCTCCCCTCCAATGTGTCAGATCAGACCTCCCATGAACTGCCAACCTTTCCAGTCCTGGGTGATGCGACTCGACTGCAGCAGGTGGTCTGGAATCTCCTGTCAAATGCAGTCAAATTTACACCGCAGGGAGGCCGGGTGGAGGTGCGATTGGGAGTGGTGGATGAGTGGATCTTCCGACAGGCTCAAGAACAGAGTGGGAGGGTGGATGAGTCGATGAGTGGGAGGGTGGATGAGTCGATGAGTGGGAG
>CAZVXA010000042.1:5726-7839 GCA_964630955.1 uncultured bacterium
GTGGGAGGGTGGATGAGTCGATGAGTGGGAGGGTGGATGAGTCGATGAGTGGGAGAGTGGATGAGTCGATGAGTGGGAGGGTGGATGAGTCGATGAGTGGGAGGGTGGATGAGTGGGAGGGTGGAAGTGATGACGAGACGGCAGGGGGCAGTGATGCCACCCATCCACCCATCCACCCATCCACCCATCTACCCTCCCAAGGTTTGACTGACGCTCACTGCAACGCCCATCCACCTATCCCCCCATCCCCCCATCCACCCGCAACCTCTTACGCCCAAATCACCGTCACCGACACAGGCAAAGGCATTCAACCCGATTTTCTGCAACATATCTTCGATTACTTTCGCCAGGAAGATAGTTCGACGACCCGCAAGTTTGGGGGGCTGGGGCTGGGGCTGGCGATCGCCCGTCAGATTGTCGAAATACACGGGGGGACGATTTGGGCGACCAGCCAGGGAGAAGGGCAGGGGGCCAGTTTTACGGTGAACCTGCCGCTGCTGCATCCGCCGTCTCTGCTTCCCCCCAACAAATCGGTTACCTCGCCGGGGGAATCCCTGGATGAGAATCTGCCCCTGAGGGGATTGCATGTGCTGGTGGTGGATGACGAGGCAGATACCAGGTCTTTGCTGATATTTTTGCTGGAAAAGCGGGGGGCCAGGGTGACCTCAGTGGAGTCGGCAGGGGCGGCGCTGCAATGGATGAAGCAGGAAATTCCAGACATCATCCTCAGCGATATTGGCATGGCGGAAATGAATGGGTACGAGTTTATGCAGATTGTGCGACAGCGCTCCAGGGCGCGGGGGGGACAGGTACCAGCGATCGCCCTCACCGCCTTTGCCGCAGAACTGGATCAGCATCGGGCCATTGCCGCCGGATTTCAGCGGCATCTGGCAAAACCCATTGACCTGGATCAACTGGTGGCCCTGATTGTGGAGCTGACGCATCACTAGTCCCGCAATTTGTCTACCGCGTTCTTCAGCACGCTGGCCAGGGGAACCGCCACCAGCAGTCCCAAAACGCCGCCGATCTTTCCTCCCAGAAACAGTGCTGCGATCAGCCAGATGGGATTCAGCCCAATGGTTTGACCCATCAAACGGGGAGAGATCAGAATATCGTTGACCTGGCCAATGATGACCGCTGTCACCAGCACACCAATCCCCTGACTGAAATTTTGCAGAGAAACAATCAAACTCACGATGGCAATGGTAACCACGCCCGCATAGGGGATCAGCGTACTGACGCCAATGGTGAGGCCAAATAGCGCCGCGTAGGGCACACCCCACAGCAGTAGCCCCAGCGTCTGCGCCACGCTGAGAATTCCAGCCAGAATCACCTGCGTTCCAAAATAGCGCCGAAACGTATTCTGGATGGAGTCCTGAAGCACCTCATTCCAGGGAGAAGGCAGCCAGCTAAAAATGCCGTCCCAGGCGCTCTCACCCCCCACCAGAATAAAAATCACTAGCACCAAATAGAAAAGGATGTTGACCAGGCTGGAGATAGTCGCGGTGACGACACTGATCACCTGGTTGCTGGCCAGTTGAAACACTCGACCCAGTTGAGTAATTCCCTGTTCCAGCAGATTGGCCACGTTAATTGGCAGGTGCTGGTCGATGGCAAACTGTCGCAATAGCTGGAGCTGGCGATCGCCCGATTCCACCAACTGCGGCACATTCGCCACCAGCGCACTGAACTGATCCAGCACCAATGGCCCCACGGTGACCGCAGCCCCCGTTACCAGCAGTCCGGACAGCAACACCACCAGGGCGATCGAAATCCCCCTGGGAATTCCCCGATTTTGCAGGTAATGGGCAGGCAGGTTGAGCAGAAATGCGGAGATGGTGGCTGCGATCAGAATGTTCAGAAACGGTTGCAGGTAGTCGAAAAGAAGAAGAAGAAGCCAGCAGTTGAGGAAGGCAAAGGGAAAGACAATCCAGACCTTGAGCCAACCGGGAATTCCTTTTAGGGTTTCAAGCATATTGATGAAGATATCGACGGTTCTGTCTGGAGCTATAGCAATCCTATTACCTCGGCAACATTCTATTCAATTGCCGGAGTAAGGAATCTGCTGTTTAATAAAATCCCAGTTTTCGCTTGGTGCGGCTCCGCCGCACCA
>CAZVXA010000042.1:7849-37388 GCA_964630955.1 uncultured bacterium
TCCTTTGCAAACTTTATATTCTTTTGCCGGATTATTTATTTTTTTTTATAATAAAATCCATTTTTTGTGTTGGTGCGCCCCCGCCGCGCCACGCGAAAACTGGGATTTTACTGGGATTTTATTTTATTCGCCCAAATTCATCGTCTGCAGGACGGGATAGCGCGTCGAGGTTGGATAGAAAAGGACAGAGAGAGTTGTAGGTTTAAGAGTGACGGCAAGCAAATGCAAAGGAAGATTTAACTCATGATGAAGGAATGAGCGAATCTGATTGGCGTTGCTGATGAATAAGAGGGTATGAAGTTCTGTCGGAAACGACATTTTCGAATAGAAGTCTGGGTGCCAATCTGCCAGAAAATTGGGTGAATGGAATGATTGAAGGACGGGGTCAGGATGATCGCTCAAAATCGTTGAGGCGATCGCCTGCGCACGATCGCTACCGTCGGTGATGCAGGTGTTCAGAGGAATAGACTGGAGACGGGTGGCAATGGGCATGAAATCGCTGGTTTCGGGGCCAATCGGGAGCAGGATCAGGCGGAGTCCCTGCTTGCCGTTCTTGAGTTTTGGCAGGACTTCCCCCAGATGGCTGGTCAGGTTGAGCGACTGAAGCTGAGCAGGCTGCTGTGGGTCGGAAAAGCGGAGGCAACTAATCCCACAATTTGATTGTTGGAGAATGTGGTAGCGGCTGATGTGCAGACCGATCGCCGTGCTGATTAATGCACGATTCGTTCCCCCATGACTGACGATCAACACATTCTGATCTGGGTGTTCAGGCAAAACCTCTTGCCAGAAGTGTGCCGCCTGGGTGTAGAGCTGGTGCAGGGGTGAAAAGGTGGCGGCGGGAGGAGGCAATCGGGTGATCGTCGATGGTTGTCCACTGCTGCTGGCGTCCGGTTGCGTCAGCGCCATCTGGAGCTGATGGGGGGTCTCCTGCCACTGACGGTAGTCCTCCGCAAAGCGCGATCGCACCTCCTCATAGGACAGTCCCTGCCACTGGGGTAAATGCACCTCCCGCAGGTGGGGATGGGTGTAGATAGGCGGGGGCGGGGTGACGGGGGCGATCGCCGCACAGACCTCCTGAGCGGTTTCCTGCGCCCGCTGTAACGGACTGACGTAGATTGCGTCGAAGCGGGTAGAACGGAGTGCCAGGCCAGTCCGATAGGCTGTGAGCCGTCCGATGTCTGTCAGAACAGAGTCATCAGAGCGGCCCTGAAAGCGTTTCTGGACATTGAAGGTGCTCTGGCCGTGTCGGAGGAGGGTGATGTGGGTGGACATTTGGGATGGATGGGCCTTCAGGCTCAAGGACAGGATGGGTGGATCTTTTGACAGGCTCAAGAACAGGTGGATGGACGGGTGGTATTCACCCCTCACTTCACTCCCCGCTGCAAATAGCGATCGCTAATCGCCCGATTCAATGCCCTCTCCAGTGGGATGAGTTGCTCCTCCAGCCAGGGGTTGTTGTGTCCCATTGAGAGGTGGCGCACCAGGGGGCGCAGGAATGCCTGGTGGCGACGGTGGCCCATGTGCTTGTAGCGTTTCTTGAAATTCTTGTCCTTGCGGCTAAGGTTCCATTTGTGGCAGAAGTGCTCCAGGCTGGCCAACTCCCAGGCATCACTCCAGCGCAGAAAAAAGAAGGACAGTTCAGCCCACTCAAACTGTAGACCGGGAACGTAGGTGACTACAGAAGCAGGCTCACAGAACACCGTGCCGCCTGCGGCTGTGACAGTCATACAGAAATCGATATGTTCGCGAGTGCTGAGGAGTCGTTCATCCAGTAAGCCAATCTTTTCGAAGATATCGGTGCGAACTAACATGCAGTGAAACTCAGCAAATTCGCACTGCTGACGGTGGAGATAGTTCCGTACTTCGGCAACCGGACGATTCACAAAATAATGTTTCTCATGCACTTTCCGATGAATCCCGTGTTCATTAGCCTCCACACGGATATGGGCTTCGCCACCCGCAAGGTGAATCGTCTGATGCAGCGGTTTACCAATACAGGTGAGGGGGCAAACGATCGCCGCATCCGTTTCTTCCGCACACTGCAACAGTCGCTCCAACCAGTCAGGGCTGACAATCACATCGTTATCGACAAACACCACGTACTTTGTTCTGACGCGGGGAATGGCCAGATTCCGCGCCTGATTGGGAGCCAGGTAGTGCTCTGTCCGAATCAGTTGAAACCCTCTGGTTCCTGATTGTTCTTGCAGATACTTCTGGATGGGTTTTGGAGAACCCCCATCCACATAGATGAGATCGAACGGGGTGGTGGTGTACTGAAAGATACTCTCCAGGGATTCGTGGGTATAGCTGAAGCGTTCGCGAGGGGTGATGATGATTGTGATGTTCGGGGACATGGTTTTGGGGATGAGTGGATGAGCATTGCGGTGAGCGATAGCCGAACCGTGGATGGGTGGATGGGTAGAGACGTTCCGTGGAACGTCTGGATGGATGGGTAGAGACGTTCCGTGGAACGTCTGGATGGATGGATGGGTAGAGACGTTCCGTGGAACGTCTGGATGGGTGGATGGGTAGAGACGTTCCGTGGAACGTCTGGATGGGTGGATGGGTAGAGACGTTCCGTGGAACGTCTGGATGGATGGATGGGTAGAGACGTTCCGTGGAACGTCTGGATGGATGGATGGGTAGAGACGTTCCGTGGAACGTCTGGATGGGTGGAACGTCTGGATGGGTGGATGGGTAGGGGCGTCGCATTCGGCAGATACGGGATGGTTGAATCCAGAACATCAAGGCCGAATGCTACGCCCGTCCATGTTTGCCGCAGTCGAAAACCCCAATGACGCCCGTTCCCGTTTGCCGCAGTTGAAAGGCTAAATCCTACGCCCCTACGCCCGCACTACAGGAGAGGTTGGGGACTGACAAGAACCCTGTGTTGATCATGCACAGGCTGGAACGATCGCCCCTCCTGTCCCAGCACCTGCTGGTACACCCGTTGCCAGTTTTCAAATTCGACGGCTGGAGAGAGCTGTTGCTGAGCAGTTTGTTTGGCGGCCTGTCCAAGTTGTTGGCGCAGTTGGGACTGGGTTGCCAGTCGGCGGATGGCGTCCGCCAGGGCAGAGGGGTCACCGGGGGGGATGACCAGACCATTGACGCCGTTGTGGAGGATTTCACCGATTGCATCCACCGAGGTGCCAATAATCGCCCGTTCGGCCAGCATGGCTTCCAGCAGGGCATTGGGACAGCCGTCATGCAGCGAGGGGATGGTGAAGATATCCAGTAGGGGGAGGTAGCCGAGGGCTTCTTCGTGGCTGACCAGACCCGTGAGCTGGAGACGGTTCCCCAATCCACAGCGGAGGATTTCCTGCTGCCAGTAGTGCCGCTCCCGCTCGATAAAATCGCCGATGAGCAGCAGCGTAAAGTCCAGTTCGCTCTCCAGCGACTTGCAGGCGTCCAGCAAAAACTCAATCCCTTTTTTATCGCGGAGTCGCCCGAGTGAGCCGATCACCACCCCCGAAAGCAGGTCGGCAATCGGCGGACGGGGAAACTGAGTGAAATCGATGGGGGTGATCGAGTTCCAGAAGGTGCAGGACTTGAGGGCGATCGCCGGACAGAGCATCTGGGCGCGACGGTGTAGATCTCGACTGACAAAGGTGACCCAATCTGAATTCTCCAAAATCCAACTGGTCTGCGCGTGGGTCTTGGGGTTAAAGATATGTTTGTGCAGGTCGCTCCCCCGCACACTGTTGACCACTGGCACCTCCAGCTCTTTTGCCAGTAGAGTGGTCACGAATCCGGTCTCATTCATGAAAAAGGCGTGGAACAGATCAAACCGGTGCCGTTGGTGGAGCTGGTTCAGTTGAAAGTACACGTCACCAAAAAAGTCCTGGATCTCTGGCGAAGCCTCCCGCACGGCTGACCTAATTCGGTGGACGAAGATATTTTCCTGGAGGGTCGTTTTGCAATCTGCCCGTCTCCGACTTTTATCTTTGATAAACCGCTGCTTTGAGCGAAACACCGCCACATGGACTTCATATCCTTCCTGGGTCAAGAGTGTGGCAATCCGATGTACCGATTCGCCCACGCCGCCCACATCTGGTGGATATTCCAGGGTTGTAATACAAACTTTTGTCTTCGTCATGATTGCTATCCGAGTGAATTGAATGAGATTTCCAGCAATGAATCGACCTGCGTTGTGTGGGTGCTTCCCCGGCGCGTATCTGTTTAGCGTTTTTTGATTCCTGCCTGGGCGTAGCCCAGGCAGGAATCAAAAAACCTATTTTTAGCGTCTCTCGCATGCCCCTGCGTCGCAGGGGAACCACCCACACAACGGGTAACTTCTTTTGCAGAAATCCTAAAATGAAGCGTTTCATTTCGTTTATTCCCCATTCCCCTGTTCCTGAGCTTGTTGAAGGATCACCCATTTCCCACCAGCACCGTCTCTCTCGAAGGTAGATACGTGATGTTCGTTGTGGGTTCGCAGGGTTGCATCAACTGGGCAATATGGTGGGTGATGCGGGGGAGCGCATTCAGATCGAGCCGCAGGCCAGGGGCGAGGCGATCGCGACTAAGCTGCATCTGGAGTGCCCGCATCAGGTTTTCCGGGGTGAGTCGTTCCGGGTGGATGGCTTTGAATAGGCCCAGGCGGGCCATGCGGGCGGCGCGGATCAGTTGTTCCTGGGAGGGTTGATAGCGGGGGACGACGACGGCTCGTTTTCCAGCGGAGAGAATTTCGCAGAGGGTGTTGTAGCCGCCCATAGAAACGGTGACATCGGCGGCAGCCAGGTAGCTCATCAGGTCGTCGGTGAATTCGCCCATCTGCACCAGGGGGTAGGATGCTGCCATCTTGCGCAATGCGCGTCGCTGGGCTTTGGGCATTTCGGGGCCGCAGACAATCAGGCTGCGAAAGCTGGGCGGCTGGGGTAGCTGAGCCAGTCCTGCCAGGTAGGTTTCGACCAGGGGGAAGCCGTCTTCACCGCCACCGGGGGTCACCAGCACTAATGATTCGCCTGCATTGAGATTCAGTTCTCGTCGAACCTGACTTACGGTTTGTCGTCCGGAGGGGCGACGGATATAGCCACAGTAGTGGGTTTTGCGGGCGATCGCCTTGGGAAACTGGTATTTCTGGCACACATCAAACACTTCGGCGATACCCACCACCAGCACCTTGCTGTAGCACCGTTTTACGGCCTCGTAGTAACCGTTGTTTTGCCAGTCAGCAATGGTTGCCTCCGGACTGTCGAGAATATCACGCAACAGCAGCACCAGTTTTGTCTCAGGTCGTTCGGTGTGCAGGTAGTCGAGTGTTTTCTTGAGTTCATGGTTGATACCGTAGGGTTTCTTGTCTACCATCACCAGATCGGGCTTGAAATGGGCCGTGGCCGACAGAATCAGATCAGCCCGAAACTGGAGTGCTGCGTCCGCTTCCGTCCCCAGATCCTGAGCAGACAGGGTGCTGTCTTCACCCCGCTTGAGGCAGGGCAGCTTGATATAGTCGAGTCCGGCGGGGAGCCGAACCCCCTGCACCATCGGTGAGCCAGACACCAGCAGGATCGATAGGTCAGGGATTGTGTTCAATAAATGTTCACAAATGGCCAGCATTCTTCGAATAGTGCCGAGACCGAAGCCATCGTGGGAATAAACCATCAGTCTCATGTCTGTCTGCTCCTGGGATAAACGGGGGAATGCCGCTTGAAGGTTTGCTTATTTCCAAGGTTCTTCAACTTTCGTAAGAACCAGATGAAGACGGGATGAGAAGCTTCTCATGGAAACCGGGCTGATCCTTCCAGTACATTGAGAAAGGTTGAGTAGAGGCTGTGAGTCCGGCGATTGGGGTAGGTCTGCCCTGGGGAACTCCTGAGACTGCCTGATACCTCTATGTTTTCCCTTATCCCTCACCTGCACAGCCGATGAAACAACTGAGCCAAAATCGAATTGCGGACGCTCTCCCTCAACAGCGGATCGCTCTGAAGCAGCATTGGCGGTTCTTTGGCGAAGCCCGCACCCGCATTTTGCTGTGGTACCTGCTGCTGCTGCACTTTTTCGTCGTGGTATCTCTACCGTTGATGCGCCAATTCGTGTTTGCGGAAGTGAACGCTCGTGTACGGGAGGACATGGAAGAGGATAAGAAACTATTTCAGCAGTTCCTGCAGAACGATCAGGAGGCCAGGGAAGAGTTAGGGATAGACCCGATCGAACTGTCTGAAAAATTTGTGATTCCGCCAACCAATCAGCAGCAGTTTAAGGCACTGGTGGAACTCTATCTGTCTCGACGGCTCCTGGAAGATGACTCGTTTCTCATGGTTTTTGTGGATGGTTTGTTCTATCGCTCCAGCCCCAAAGCATTACCCGGTGAACTGCGACCCGGCTCCGACTTCATTCAACCCTGGACGATTGCAACGGAGACACTACGGGGCGAGCAGATTGTTTCCAATCCTGACGTTGGCAGCATTCTCTATCTCGTAGAGCCGATCACAGTCAATGGCCAACAGGTGGGAACTTTTGTCGTTGCCCATACGACCGCGGGCGAACGGAGAGAAGCGGTTGATGCCCTGTGGGTCATCTTCAGGGTGATGCTGCTGATGCTGGTCATCGCCCTTCTACTGGCCTGGTTTGCAGCGGGTAAGGTGCTGGCTCCGTTACGGATGCTGGCAACGACGGCCCACGCGATCTCTGATGCTGATCTGACACAGCGGATCCCGGTGAAGGGCGGGGGCGAACTGGCTGACCTGGCGAACACCTTCAACGACATGATGGACCGTTTGGAAACAGCATTTGCCACCCAGCGCAATTTCATCAACGATGCTGGCCACGAACTCCGGACGCCCATTACCATTATCCGGGGGCATCTGGAGGTGATGGGCGATGAGCCGGAGGAGCAGCAGGAGACGCTGGTACTGGTGCTGGATGAATTGGACCGGATGAGTCGCTTTGTTGAGGATTTACTCCTGCTGGCAAAAGCGGAGCGACCTGATTTTCTGCAACTGGAAACCATTGATCTCACCTCATTCACCGGAGATCTGTTTGCCAAAGCAACCGCACTCGCTGACCGCAACTGGCATCTGGAGTCGATCGCCAGAGGGCGGCTGGTGGGCGATCGCCAGCGAATTACCGAGGCGGTGATGAATCTTGCACAAAATGCAACTCAGCATACTACGGCAACCGATAGTATTTTTCTTGGAACAACGATTACTCGACATCAGGTCAGCTTTTTTGTGCACGATACCGGTGAAGGTGTTGCGCTGGAAGACCAGGAACGTATTTTTGAGCGATTTGCCCGGTCTACAAAAAGTCGCCGTCGATCGGGAGGGGCAGGTCTGGGCCTCTCGATCGTGCAGGCCATTGTCGAGGCTCATGGCGGGCAGGTCTATCTTCGAAGCCAGCCGGGAACCGGAGCCACCTTTACTCTCGTCTTTCCGCTTAACTCCCTGCAAGAACGCCTCGCCTATGAACCGAATTTTGATCGCTGAAGACGAAACGCGGATTGCCTCCTTCATTGAGAAAGGTCTCCATTCTCATGGGTTTACGACGTCGATTGCGAGCGATGCCGACGAAGCGATTCTGCTGGCTCAGGGAAACGGATTCGACCTGATGATTCTGGACCTGGGCCTGCCCGGAAAAGATGGTCTTACGGTGCTGGAGGAACTGCGGGGACAGGGGGAGCAAATCCCCATTATTATTCTGACGGGGCGGGACGATATTTGGCATAAGGTGGCCGGACTGGAGGGTGGCGCAGATGACTATATGACCAAACCGTTTCGGTTTGAAGAATTGCTGGCGCGGGTGCGGGTGCGCCTACGCAGCAGCGGGATGGCCGCCAACCAGGAGCAGGATCGCTTGCAGATTGGCAATGTTGTGCTGGATCTGCGAACGCGAAAGGCGCAGGTGGGCGATCGCTGGATCGAACTCCCTGCCCGTGAGTTCACCCTGGCGGAGACGCTATTTCGTCATGCCGGACAGGTGATGAGTCGGGAACAACTGCTTGACCATGTCTGGGGCTACGACTATGACCCTGGTTCCAACGTGGTCGATGTCTATATTGGCTACCTGCGAAAGAAACTGGGCAGTCATCTGATCGAAACGGTGCGTGGCGTGGGTTACCGTCTACAGTTATGAGAAAGTTCTCATAATCGAACTTTCAGTAGTTGCCCGAAGTAGGATAGCTGATAGGGAGCGATCGGGGCAGAGTGCAAAGACAGGTAGGATATCCCTTGCCCCTTGCCCCCCGCACACTTAACCCCCCGCTGTTGATTATGTGCCACATTTTGATTGTCGAAGACGAAGTCCGTCTCGCTGCTTTTATCGAAAAAGGGTTACGAAAACAAGGGTTTTCAACTCGTGTGGCAGTAGATGGACAGCAGGCGGTCGATTTTGCCAGCACTCATGATTTCTCATTGTTGCTGCTGGATCTGGGCCTGCCCATCAAAGATGGTTGGTCGGTATTGCGTGAATTGCGGCAGCAGGGCAGGAAAATGCCGATTATCGTGATCACTGCCCTCAACGCGGATAACCGCCAAACGGTACTGGCAGCAGGGGCCAACGATTACCTCACAAAACCTTTTCGCTTCAATGATCTATTAGAAAAGATCCAGCAACAAATGACGAGCTAAGGAGCCTATCCGAGAACCCAAATTCTGGAGGGCACGACGCTGTAGCGTCGTGCCCTCCAGAATTTGGGTTCTCGGTTTTCGGATAGGCACGGCGGAACGGCTTTGGAGTTTCAAGCTTGATCGCGCCTACCTGCTGACTAACAACGCTACAGGAAACGATGCTAAAACTTTGTTCGGCAGTAGCTCATTCTCAACCTGCAATGGTTCCTGGGTTATGACATTTTGCCACCGGGTTGGGAGTCCCTGCGGCAGGCAAATCGTCGTGTCCTGCCAGCCGATGCGGCTGAACACTTCACCGGGCTGGAGCAGACCTGTGAGAAAACGGGGGGCGATCGTGATGGCGGTGGTGCCTTTGAAACTGCGGGTGAAGGCGATCAGGTGATTTTGCAAATTGCCCTGCACCTCCAGAGGCTGGTAGTCTCCCTGCTGGAAGACCGCCAGATATTGGCTTCTGGCTTTCAGTGCCTGGGCGGTCAGGAAAAGTTTGACCCGACCGTCCTCGTAGTTGGTGAGCAAGTCTTCTACCAGTGGGGTTAAATCACCCTGAATGCGCTTTTGCAGGTCGTCCAGATCGGACTGACGCAGGTCAAAGTCAATCGGACGGCGGTTGTCAGGATCGACCAGGCTCAAATCCCACAGCTCCGTGCCCTGATAGAAGTCGGGAACACCGGGGGCGGTAATTTTGACCAGGGTCTGGGCCAGGGAATTGAAGACGCCGTAGAAGGCGATGCGCTTCTGGAAGGGCAGGAAGGTTTGCAGGAAGGAATTGCTGTCTGTGGGATTCAGAATTGCGTTGACGAATTCGACACAGGCGTTTTCGTAGGTGCTGTTTTCTTGAAGCCAGCGGGTATAGACCTTTGCTTCTCGAATTGCCTTCAGTATGTAATCTTGCATCCGTTCAGTAAAGCTTTCCAACTCCGTCTGCTCAAACGGAAAAGCGCCGACCAGCGTTTGATAAATCAGGTATTCATCGTTATCGCTGGGCATCAGTAAGTTGCGCGTGCGAGTTTTGTGCGTCTGGTTGAGCGATCGCCATTGATGCACCTGCTGCTCCCACTCTTCGGGGATTTCTGACAGCACGTTAATCCGCGCCCGCACATCCTCACCTCGTTTGGTGTCGTGGGTCGAGGTGGTATTCATTGTCTGTGGCCACTTCTCCTGGTGACACTGGTTAAACTTGTGGAAGTCCTCCAGTGCAATCCCAAAACGACCGGGATTTCCCCCCACCTCGTTCAGTGACACCAGACGGTTATAAACATACAGCGCTGTGTCCTCCACGCCCTTTGCCATCAGTGGTCCTGTATACTGCTGGAGTCGCATCACAAAGTGCAACCACTGGTCTTTGTCAGCCTGACTCATGTCGTCCTCGTACTCCAGTAGCAGCAGCTTTTCGATAAAGTTCAGCTCATGCTGAAGCAATGGTGCGTGTTCTCTGGCGGACTGAATGACGGCTTCGATAACGGGGCGATCGCTCTCCAGCACGCCGTTCTGGTCTATGTAGGTGCGGTATACGGAGAAGTGGATCAGGACATCGGCGATCGCCCGTCTCAAACTGTTCAAGGTGAAGTCGTTGCCATAGCGGTATTTTTCCCCGATTTTTTTCAGCAGTGCTGCCAGATTGTCCAGATCTCCAGCCAGGTTGCTGGCCAGAATGAACTGCTTCTTCTCGGAAACCAATTGCTCAAAGTCGGTTTGAACTTTGCTGAACTCTCGATAAATCTGATCAAACTTCTCCTGGCTTTCTGCCTTACAGAAAAGGCCGTTGATGTAATTCAGAAAATCGTATCCAGATGTACCCTGGACATCCCAAAAATTCGGCAAATTTTCCCCTGGCTGTAGAATCTTCTCAACCGTGATATAAGTATCTCCAACTTTGTTGCGTAACCGTTCCAAATACTCCGAAGGATTGTATAAACCGTCAATATGGTCGATTCTCAGTCCTGTAAATTTTCCTTCCTGAACCAGCTTAAAGATCAGATCATGGGTGTCATTAAACACCTTCAGTTCTTCTACTCGAACTGAAATCAACTCATTCACCGTGAAGAACCGACGGTAGTTCATCTCATCGGCTCCCACCTTCCAGTAGGCCAGCCGGAAGAACTGGTCGGTTAATAATTTATCCAGCAGGTTAAAACTTTCTGGTTTACCTGGCTCCCCATTGAAGTCATGGAGATTCTCATCAATGAATTCCTTCACTTCCGAGTTGCTATTGTACAACTCCCAGAGTAACCCTTTGGTGAAGGCGTTTTGATCCTGACGCTGTTTCCCGGTGACATCACTGGGGGTACTCTTAAGCATATACAAAATGCCCAGCAGCTTGATGAAATCAGGATGCTGACGTCCCAGGCTCTTTGATAACTTCTCCAAATTATGGGTCAGAAACGTTGGGTAAGACTCCAATCGCAGCGGAATACTGAGGCTGTAGTAATTGGCCGTCAAACCATTCTGGTCGTACTTTAACTGGATCTCACCCCGCTCTAAGCAGGTACCATAGAAATCACCGAGGAGGGCTGCGAGGATGGGATCGTGACGGTCACCCAGTGGATGGTTCCATGCAATGTCAAAGTAGCTGATGTAATCGGAGGTGGGGCCGTTCTCCAGAATATCCATCAGATAACGATTCAGGCTGTCATACGCCATGTGGTTTGGCACAATATCCTGAAGCCACCCCATGCGGTGATTTTGAAGTTCCTGGGTGAGCTGTTCAAACGACTCCTCGCTACCCAACTCCGGATTCAGGCAATTGGGATCAACGACATCGTAGCCGTGGGTGCTGCCCGCTCTGGCCTTAAAGATAGGTGAGACGTAGAGGTCGGAAATGCCCAGATCTGCCAGGTAGGAAATTATTTTTTTTGCATGGTCGAATCCGAATTCGGAGTTGAATTGGATGCGGTAGGTGGAGATAGGGAGACGCATAGATTTTTGAATAGGGAATAATTAACTTGCGATCTCATACAGCGCAAAACTTTGGGGTGACAGTGTGACCTCCTCCTGGGCATTCACGACTTCTGGCAGCTTCGATCCTGGGCCGGACCATTTTGGGTCGGCGGAGTCCAGGATCTTGCGCCATTGGTGGCCAGCGGTGGGGAATTCGGCGGTAATCTCCTGCTGGTTAAAGCTCATCAAACACAGCACCTGGCTGTCTTCATTCCATCTGCGCCAGTAGAGGAATCGGGTGTCTTCCTTACCGGAGGCTTCGATGTGGTTGCGATCGCGCTTCACCAGTGCTGGAATCGTGTTCCGTAAACGAATTAAATGCTGGTAAAACGACCACAGTACCCGGTGTTTGCCTTCTTTTCGGGTTTCCCAGTTGAGTTTGCAGTCCACGAAGGTACCGAGCGCTTCGGGATCAGGTGGTTCCATGTCCAGATGAAAGGCGGCAAATTCTTCTTTGCGGCCTTTGCAGACAGCCTGAATTAAATCGGGGTCAGAGTGGCTGACGAAGTACATGAACGGCGTTTCTTCCCCGTACTCTTCGCCCATGAACAGCATCGGCAGGTAGGGCGAGAGAATCACTGCACCTGCGGCCAGCTTCAGCCCTTCAAACGATGTTTTTTTGGAGAGGCGATCGCCCGGTAGGGCATTGCCAATCTGGTCATGGTTCTGGATGCAGACGACGAACTGGTGGGGGGCGCGATCGCGGGCAGAGTTGCCGTGATAGCGGGAGCGATGGGGGGCGTAGCGCCAGTCGTAGACAAAGCTGTCGCGGTAGGCTTTGGCCAGGTCTCCGATGCTGCCGTAGTCCTGGTAGTAGCCCTGGCTGGCTCCAGTGAGTAGCGCGTAGAGAGCATGGTGGAAGTCGTCAGCCCACTGCGCATCCAGGCCGTAGCCGCCCAGTTCTGCGGGACGAATCAGGCGGGCATCGTTGAGGTCGCTCTCAGCAATCAGATAATGCTTGCGCCCCTGCTCGTGGGAAAGGGCATCGACGTTTTCAGAGAGTTCTAACAGGAAGTGTTTGGCCCCCAGGTCGTAGATGGCTTGAGTTGCATCCAGCCGCAGTGCGTCAATATGAAACTCCCGCAGCCAGTAGAGCGCATTCTGGATGAAGAACTGACGAACAGGGAAACTGTGGGCGCTATCGAAGTTGATGGCGTTGCCCCAGGGGGTTTTGTAGGTTTCGGTGAAATAGGGGCCGAACTTGCAGACGTAGTTTCCTTCGGGGCCAAAGTGGTTATAGACCACATCCAGGATGACAGAGATGCCGTGCTGGTGGCAGGCGTTCACCAGGGTCTTTAGACCATTCACACCACCGTAGGAATTCTGTGTCGCAAATAAATACACCCCGTCATAACCCCAGTTACGAAAGGCGTGTTCTCCTTCTCCGGTTCCATCTCCCGGAAATTGTGCGACGGGCATAATCTCGATCGCATTCACGCCCAGATCGCGTAAATCTTGCAATCGTGGAATAATTGCCTCGAACGTCCCTTCTTTTGTAAATGTACCGACGTGAAGTTCGTAAATGATGTAGTCCCCGAGGGGGACACCCGTCCAGCCCTGGTCAGTCCAGTGAAACCGATGCTCCACCACCTGTGAAGGCCCATGAACTCCATCAGGCTGGGAAAAAGAAGCTGGATCGGGATGCGTCTCGTGGTCCAGTTGATACAAATAGCGATCCCCCGGTTGAATGTCGGTAGCCTCAACCTGCCAGTATTCTTCCTTTCGATGCGTCATCGGAATCAGACGCTTTTCGGGCGACAGAATTTGCAGTGATACCGTCTCGGAATTCGGTGCCCACACGGTAAATTCGCAGCGTCCATCGCCGCTGTACCAGGCTCCAATTTTCATACTTTGAACAGGAGTTTTGCTACTTCAAAGGGTAATTGGTAGGGAGGCGATCGCCCATCTACCCCAGGAAGGAATGCTACCTATTCTCCGTCGAATGACGGGCAGAAAACTGGCCCGAATCTACAGGTCTGAGGATACGAAGGCAGGGTGGAATTGCCTACAGTGTCTTCGATACGGGGTGAGGTAGCCCGACGTTTAGTCAGGCAAACACTCAATCAGGCTGCCTGACCCGCCAGTGTAATCAGTAGGAGGACGCAGCATGACCAACGAACCGGGATTGGGTGAACAGGCCCTCAGCAAAGCCGCAGAGATGGGTATCAGTCGTCAGCTCGACGAAGTAGAAAACCTGAATGTCGAGATTCGTACCGATCCACTGAAACTGGTGCAGGGTAAGGTGGATTCTGTCACAATTCAGGGAGAAGGCATGGTGATGCAGGAGCACCTGCGTGTCGAAGCGCTGGAGATGGTAACCAGCAACGTGGCAGTGAATCCCCTCAGCGCCCTGGTGGGAAAAATTGAGCTAACAGAGCCAACTACCGCCGATGCCCGCGTTGTCCTCCACGAAGATGACCTGAACCGTGCCTTCAATTCTGACTATTTAATCAGCAAGATGCAGAACGTGAAAATTGAGGTACAGGGTCAGCCCAAACACTTCGATATCCTGGGGGCAACGCTGAATTTGTTGGGTGACAGCAAGGCTTCCTTCAGTGCAACCGTGAAGTCCCGTGAGACGGACGAAGTCAGCACCCTTGCTGGCACCACCAACCTGCATCTGGCGGATGATGGACAGCGCATCGCTCTGGATGTAGTGGAACTGGATGACAGGAGTGCTGCACCTGAAGTCACGATTGCCCTGTTCAAAAAAATTATGGAACTGGCCGATCTGCGCAACTTTGATCTTCAGGGAATTGAACTGCGTCTGCGGGAACTCAGCACTACAGACGAACGCATGATTCTGCAAACGGAAACGCAAATCAGTGAGTTACCGACGTTGGAAGGGTAAAGTTAGTCCCCCGACCATCCCCAACCGTCCTGCAACCATCCCCAACCGTCCCGCGACCGTAGGGGCGTAGCATTTGCGCAAAAACTCAAAGCTTCCCCAACCCTGTATTACGCAAATGCTACGCCCTAAACCTTCAACGATCGCCCCACCCACACGGTTCACCCGGTACGATCGCCCCACCCACACGGTTTGATCACAATGCGAATGACCATTGACAAATGACGATTGGCGTTGGGAACGTTCGGGAGGGCGTAGCATTTGCGGATGAAGTGTTGGATGAAGCGGGATATTTCTCGCGCAAATGCTACGCCCCTACGGGGGGAACACCATTTGTCGTTTGACCAGAAACTTTATCCCCTACGAAAAATCCTGTCCGCCCTTGGGGAGACGTTGGAACGGCACAGGTTTTTTAGAGTGAACGTAGTAGATTCATCGGTTTATCACTGATTTTCGTTCTCCCGGTTGTATTGCACAAAGCTGTACGAGCTATTGTTTGTTGCTGTCTTCCCACCCTACAAAGGAAGCCTTATGGTAAGAACTCCAAGTATTCCACCCATTATCGAGAGCCACGAAAGCGAGTACCGCGATTCTGGAATTACCAGCACCGTGGCGATCGCCGGACACCCCATCCATCCTCTGCTGGTCACCTTCCCCATTGGTCTTCTGGTTGCAGCATTTGCCACGGACGTTGGTTATTTTCTGACCCGCGATCCCTTCTGGGCACGCGCCTCCATCTGGTTGATTGGGGCAGGCTTCATAACGGCTGTCATTGCTGCAAGCACCGGAATTATGGACTACATCCGCATTGACCGGGTGCGGAAGCGCACTGCGGGTCAGGCCCATCTGATCCTGAACGTGACCGTCCTTCTGGCTACCATCGTCAACTGGGTACTGCGTCTCGGCAATGTAGAAGGGGCAATCCTTCCAACTGGAATCCTGCTTTCCACACTGGTTGCGGTGCTCCTGGGTATTTCTGGATGGTACGGCGCAGAGCTAGTTTACCGTCACAAAGTTGCGGTGATTGGCTACAACAGTCGGCACGAACCGAGTAATGGGCATGGAACGCGGAGTTAGACAATGATTTCAATCCAACTCAAACCCCTCAACCAGCAAGTCGTTGCCGTCATTGGTGCCTCTAGCGGCATCGGTCGTGTGACTGCCCTGAAGCTGGCCGATCGCGGTGCGAAGCTGGTGCTCTCCAGCCGCAGTCTGCCCGGTCTGACATCGTTGATGAACGAGATTATGGATCGGGGCGGGGAGGCAATTGTTGTTCCCGCTGATGTGGCTGACGATGAGCAGGTGAAGTCGATCGCCGACAAAGCCATTGCCTACTACGGCAGAATTGACACCTGGGTTCATGCTGCTGCAACGGGTGTGCTGGCCCGGTTTGAAGACATCACTCCCGCAGAGTTCAGACGAGTCATTGATGTTGTGCTGATGGGGCAGGTGTACGGTGCAATGGTTGCACTGCCCCACCTGAAGCGGGAGGGACGGGGTGCATTTATCTCTATTACCTCAGTAGAGGCGCGGCGATCGCTCCCCCTGCAAAGCCCCTACAGTGCAGCCAAACACGGCGTTGAAGGCTTCCTGGAGGCAATACGGGTGGAACTTCAGCACGACAAAATTCCCGTTAGCATCACCAATATTCTCCCTTCGGTGATCAATACGCCCTACTACAACAAGGCAAAGACCAAGCTGGGGGTAAAGCCAACGGGAATTCCACCCTACTACGAGCCAGAAATTGTAGCGGACGCAATCCTGTACGCAGCGGAACATCCCACCCGTGACATGATTGTCGGTGATTCAGGTCGAGTGCTGGATGTGCTGCAAAAGCTGTCTCCCCAACTGGTAGACCTGTTGCTGGCAGCAGTTGCCATCTCGGGTCAGCACACGCAGGAAATCAAATCAGAGGACGACAATAACCTCTACGATCCTGCGACAGAACAATACGATCGCGTGGAGGGTGATTTCAGCCATCTGGTGATTCCCAGTTTTCTTGACTGGCTGGATATGAATCCGCTGGCAAAGTTGGGCGGTGCAGTTGGTCTGGGGGCACTGGCGCTGCTGGCTACGCAGGTGCTGAAGAGTAGTTCACAACAATACAGCGCTTTGCGCTGAGATAGAACCAAAGTTTTTGTTGAGAGCCGTGCGGAGCGCGGCTCTCAACAAAAACTTTGTACCACACGCGCTTGCAAAGCGCTGTAATTTTCAGGAGGAAGGGAATGGAAACTGTATCAGAAAGTAACCAACAACAGAACGCCCCCATCGAAAGCAAAAGTGAAACTGAAAAGTGGACTTCATTGATCGCAGGTGGCTCAATGGTGCTGATGGGATTGGGACAGCGATCGCTCCGGGGCGTTCTCATGGCGCTGGCGGGCGGAAGCCTTGCCTATCACGGCCTCAAGAGTGAGAAAAGTTTGAAAGATAAGGTCGTTGATGCCGCAGGTCTGAACAAGGAACTGCGCGTCGAAAAAACGGTCACTATTTACAACAAATCGCCTGAGGAACTCTACCGCTACTGGCGGAATTTTGGGAATCTTCCTACCTTCATGAAGCATCTGAAATCGGTGACGATAATTGACGAAACCCATTCTCACTGGGTCGCTAACGCACCGATGAATGCCAGCATTGAGTGGGATGCTGAAATCATTCAAGACCAGCCCAACGAGCTGATCGCCTGGGCTTCCACTGGAGACGCACAGGTGGAGAACTCTGGCTTCGTCCGGTTCAAGCCTGCACCGGGCGATCGCGGCACCGAGGTCAAAGTGGTGATGGAATACAGCCCTCCGGGAGGTGTTGTGGGGGCGGCGATCGCCAAACTGTTTGGTGAAGAACCGGAACAGCAGGTGGGCGACGAACTGCGCCGCTTCAAAGCACTGATGGAAGCGGGCGAAATTCCCACCACCGAGGGCCAACCCCGGGGCGGCGATGGCATTCTCAATCGCTAGTTTTTAGGCGGTGATGTCGGGCGCAGCCCGACATCACCCGTTTCCTGTTGCAGGGAGTGTCCCCAAAGCTCCTGCCCCATACCTGAACGGAGATTCGATTCATGAGAGCACTGTGCTGGCATGGCGCAAACGATGTGCGCGTTGAAACTGTGCCCGATCCAAAAATTCTCAACCCTGGGGATGCAATCCTCAAAGTGACCTCCACCGCCCTTTGTGGTTCTGACCTGCACATCTACGGCGGATATATTCCAACCGTGATGCCGGGTGACATCATCGGCCACGAATTTATGGGGGAGGTGGTCGAGGTCGGTAGCGGTGTGAAGAGCCTGCGGGTGGGCGATCGCGTCGTCGTTCCCTCGATGATTGTCTGCGGCGGTTGCTACTACTGCCAGCAGGGAATGTCCTCCCTCTGCGACAACTCCAACCACAAAGGCTGGATGGAGGAAAAGCTGTTTGGTAATATCACCTCCGCCATTTACGGCTACTCCCACGCCTTCGGTGGTTACGCAGGGTCAGATGCCGAATATATCAGGGTTCCCTATGCCGATGCGGGTGCCCTGAAGGTTCCCCCCGGTATCCCCGACGAGAACCTGCTGATGATCTCCGATGCCATCCCCACCGGGTACATGGGGGCTGAACTGTGCGATATCCAGCCCGGTGACACCGTTGCCGTCTGGGGCTGCGGTGCGGTGGGCCAGTTTGCGATGGTCAGCGCTTACCTGATGGGAGCGGCCAAAGTCATCGGGATCGATCGCTTCCCCGCACGGCTGAAGATGGCCCAGGAGTTTGCCAAAGCCGAGGTGATCAACTATGAGGAAGTGAACGCGGGTGAAGCCCTGAAACAAATGACGGGCGGACGTGGTCCCGACTGCTGCATCGATGCCGTTGGTCTGGAAGCTCACGGCATCGGCGTGGAAGACATGATGGATCAGACCAAACAAAAGCTGCACCTGGAGACCGATCGCCCCTATGTCCTACGCGAGATGATGCTGGCTTGCCGTAAGGGTGGCACGCTTTCCATCATGGGTGTCTACGGTGGTGTGGTAGACAAGATTCCCCTCGGTGCCGCCTTCAACAAGGGGCTGACCTTCCGCATGGGGCAGATGCACGGTCAGAAGTATATGCACAAGCTGCTGGATCTGATCCTCGAAGGCGCATTCAACCCTGCACGGGTGATCAGCCACACCCTGTCCCTGGAGGATGGTCCCAGCGCATTCCGTATGTTCCAGCAAAAAGAGGACGACTGCGTCAAGATTATCCTGAAACCGGGCATGTCGCGTCAGCCCGTCGCTGTGAATGAAACAACCGCGACGATCACGGCACCTGCGACGGAATCACATCCTGTGACGCCCAGTGTGTAAGGGCGCAGAATTCGGCCTTTCGACTGCGGCAGATGTGTAAGGGCGTAGGATTCGGCCATCCCGTTTTACCGCTTTTGCAGACCCGATTAGCCGAATGCCGCGCCCTTACACATCTGCCGTACAGACGTTCCACGGAACGTTTCTACCCATCCACCCATCCACCCTCCCACCCTCCCACCGGAACGCAGATGGACGCAGATGAACGCAGATTTTCGTCTCCTACCCATCCACCCATCCACCCATCCACCCATCCACCCATCCACCCATTACCCAAATACTATGAACCGCCTATTCTCTTACACAAAATTACTGGCGATCGCCCTCTTCATCGCCCTGATGGTCTTCGCCAACCAGCCCTTTGCCGCCGCCGCCCAGGTCGAAAACTTTCCTGGTGGCAACTACTCCCGTGCGCTGGAGAACAGCAGCGACTACATTCAGGACATCCGGGAGAGTGGACAGCGCTATGGTAAGGACAGCAATGTAAGGGGCGGCTATTGGACCAGACGCGGACGTTCCAGCGGTGGGATTGACAACAGAAACAACGGCAGGAATGTGATTCGTCAGATGCGCGACAACGTGGACAATGCCGATCCGGGTCGGGCATTCGATCGCGCAAAGAACAGCGCCAGGCGGGCGACCGATAACGTTGGTGATAATGTCAGACGGGCTGCCGATGATGCCAGAAGTGATGTGAAACGAGCTGCTGATAACGTGAGTGATAGCACCAAGCGTGCCACTGACAGAGCCAGCACGAATGTGAAACGCGCCGCTGATAATGCCAGCGATGATAATTTGATCGATCGCGCTCAGGACAAACTCGAAGATATCTCTGATAACGTGCGCGAGAAGCTGAACCTGGATCAACCTGTACCCGACAGCACCAGGCAATTCCTGCGCGACACTCAGGAGAACTTTGAGGATACAGTACAGCCGATCACGGGCAAAGAAAAGGGCTTCTATCAGGAAAATATCGAGCGCAATCGGGAAGCAGTGGGTGAGTAACTCTATCACAGGAAACTTTTATGAAAGCAGTCTGTTGGCACGGTGCAAACAAAGTACAGGTAGACACCGTGCCCGATCCACAAATCCTGAATTCCCGTGATGCGATCGTCAAAATCACCTCGACGGCCATCTGTGGTTCTGACCTGCACCTGTACGACGGTTTTATTCCCTCCATGCAGTCCGGTGACATTCTCGGCCACGAATTTATGGGCGAGGTAGTGGAACTGGGGAGCGAAGTGAAGAATGTCAATATTGGCGATCGCGTCGTCGTCCCCTTCACCATCTCCTGCGGCAACTGCTTCTTTTGCCAGCGCGATCTGTGGTCCCTCTGCGACAACTCCAACCCCAACGGGTGGCTGGCGGAGAAGGTGATGGGTCATTCGCCGTCGGGATTATTCGGCTACTCCCACATCTTCGGGGGCTATGCCGGGGGACAGGCGGAGTACGCCCGCGTTCCCTTTGCCGATGTGGGCCTGTTTAAGATTCCCGATGGCCTCACCGATGAGCAGGTGCTATTCCTCACTGATATCTTCCCCACGGGCTACATGGCGGCGGAGAACTGCAATATTAAACCGGGGAATATCGTGGCGGTGTGGGGCTGCGGTCCCGTGGGACAGTTTGCCATCAAGAGTGCTTACTTGCTAGGAGCCGAACAGGTGATCGCCATCGATCGCATTCCCGAACGTCTGAAGATGGCTGAAGAAATCGGCGGTGCAACGGTGCTCAACTACGATGAGGTAGACGCGGGTGAAGCTCTGAAAGAACTCACGGGCGGACGCGGTCCCGATGCCTGTATCGATGCGGTCGGTCTGGAAGCCCACGGCACCGATATGATGGCACTCTACGACCGGGTGAAGCAAACGCTGCGTCTGGAACCCGATCGTCCCACAGCCCTGCGTCAGGTGCTGGTGGCCTGCGGTAAAGGGGGCCATGTGTCGATCGCCGGGGCCTATGGTGGCTTTGTAGACAAACTGCCGATGGGAGCCTCGATGAACAAGGCACTCACCTGGAAGATGGGCCAGACCCACGTACACCGCTATCTGAAACCGCTGCTGGAACACGTCCAGAACGGTGATATTGACCCCACCTTCGTTATCACGCACCGGATGCCCCTGGAGGAAGCGCCCCACGGGTACGAGATCTTCAAACACAAGCGCGATAACTGTATCAAGGTTGTGCTGAAGCCCTGATGCTTTTCTTCTGAAAACCCATGATAAGCAGTGACGTGGTGCATCGCACCACGCCACTGCTTATCATGGGTTTTTATTCTGCCTGTGCCCCCATGTCCTACGCTGTCTCCACTGCCACTGTTGATGACCTCGACCAGGTGGCACAATTAATTGACGACTACGTGCGTCAAAATCTCAACCTGCCCGCCTGGCCCTGTGCGATCGCCCAACATCTACGGGATGGTTTATCCTTAAGAAAGGGTTTACAGAACTTAACGAACCTCTTCCTCACCCATGAAATGCATTATTAACCGTCGCGCTGAGTTCTCTGCCAGTCACCGCTACTGGTTGCCAGAGCTGAGCGAAGACGAAAACCAGCGGTTGTTTGGACTTTGTGCCAAGGCTCCCGGTCATGGCCACAATTACGTTATTTATGTGGCAATGGAAGGGGAACTGGACGAATACGGGATGGTGCTGAACCTGTCGGACGTGAAGCACGTCATCAAGCGGGAGGTCACCAGCCAGCTTAACTTTTCCTACTTAAACGATGCGTGGCCGGAGTTTCAAGAAACCCTCCCCACCACTGAGAATATTGCGCGGGTGATCTGGAATCGACTGGCTCCCCACCTGCCCATCGTTAATATCCAGGTCTCTGAACACCCCGAACTCTGGGCCGACTATCAAGGAAACACTATGGAAGCCTACCTCAGCATCAGCACCCACTTCAGCGCCGCCCATCGCCTCGCCCTGCCTCACCTGACCCTGGAGCAGAATTCCGAAATCTACGGCCTCTGCGCCCGCATCCACGGCCACGGTCACAACTACCACCTGGAAGTCACGATCAAGGGTGAAATTGACCCGCGCACCGGGATGCTGGCTGACCTGGTGGCCTTCCAGAATGCGGTGGATGAGTTCGTGGTGAAGCCCTTCGACCACACTTTCCTTAACTACGACATTCCCTACTTTGCCAAAGTGGTTCCCACGGCGGAGAACATCGCCGTCCACATCCGCGATCTGCTGGAGGAACCCATTCGCAAGATTGGCGCAAAACTGCACAAGGTGAAGCTGATCGAAAGCCCCAATAACTCTGCTGAGGTCTACGGTCTACCTGTTTCGCAGTCTGAGACTCAACAGCAGCAGGAGCCTGTACTGGAGAGGGTATAAGTCAGTATGCACGATTTAGCTTGAAACCCCCAGGAGCCGTTCCGCCCGCTGCGCAGGCGGAACGGCTCCTGGGGGTTTCGTTTTTTTCCTTAGCGCACCCGTTGAACCGAAATACTAATGTTCTCAGTGGGGTTGCCACGGGTGATCACCGGATAAACCTGGGTGCTGGTCCACTGCAGGCGACCCCCCACGAAGATTTGTGCTCTCACCGCATAGGTGTTGCGATCGCTGATATTTGCCGAGTTATAAATCAGCTCAAAGGGAATGGGCACCTGCTGCCCCTGCGTGGGAATCACCTGACGGGCGATCACTGTCGCGGCAGCATCCTGGCGGCTCACGTCTTGCAGCGTGACCTCAACGACTGCGTTATTCGGCAGGGCAATACGCTCCCGGTAGGAAACGGTTCCAGTGACGCGGGAAAGTTCAGGTCTGGAAGGGGTTGTTGTACTAATCAATTGGCATCGGTAGATAAAGTTGCCGCCGTCCCGCTGCACTACCAGCCGTTCAGCTTCCTGAAGGCTGACATTGCGGCGTTCTGGATAGTTTGTCAGGGTGGGGGAACAGTTGTAGCGATAATTGGTGGGGGTAGTGGGAGGCTGAGAAATGCCACCCTGGGCAACGCACTGGTCAAACAGGCGTTGTCCCCGCACCTCGACAAAAGCTGCATTACCCTGAGTCACCAGCGTAATTCGACCGTTGGAATAGCGGGCACCGGATGCAGCGGGCACCTGGGGCAGGGCAAAGGTCTGTCCAGGGTCGGCGGTGAAGCGGGCCACTTCGGGGGCGTATTCCACCTGGAAGGAACGATTTCCGGCACAGGTGTATGTCACTGTTCGATTGGTGGTCTGTGCCTGTACCGGGAGCGACGCAAGGGTTATCGCCGCCGACAGCGCCACCCCGCCCCATGCCCCCATTCGTTGAAATACGCCGGACATACTCACGCTCTCACTTTTGCAATCACAGTACGATGTCGGGGACTGTTGCAGGTCACTGCTGGTTCCTCAAAGCCTGCATTGTAAATCTCCTGTCGCAAATTGAGAGAAAAGTACTGATCTAAATAAGGTTCGGTGCTCTTGAGCAGCGTCAAAATGTAGGGCGGCATCCTGGCGAAGATCTCGGACTCTGGGTTCATGTCCATAATCGCCAGATGACCACCGGGACGCAGCAGCCGACGGGCTTCTTTGAGGATGGCGATCGCCGCACTCTGGGGCAGTTCATGGAACAGCAAATGTGCCGACACCAGATCAAACGACGCATCGGGTAATCCGGTTGCTTCTGCCGCCGCATGGACCCATTGGGGGGCAGGTGAATCGGCGTTGGGAGTTGGGTGATGGGGCAAATTCTGGCTCTGCATACCCTCGATCTGACTGCGATAGTGGGCGATCGCCAGAAAGTACGGCGACAAATCCAGCCCCGTAATGTTCGCCTGGGGATAGACTGACTGGAGCGCGAAGGTGCTCATGCCCACGCTACAGCCCAGATCCAGAATGTCCTGCGGCGGTGTGGGCAATGATTGCGCCAGCACCTCATGAAAACTCTGCCGCAGACGGGCATCCCCTTCTGCTCCACCGTCTTTCCAGATGCGGGCATGGACGGCGTGGGCTGCTACTTCTACTTCCATCGCTGGCTCCCAGCCCAGGTTGCCCTCCTCATAGGCGTGGAAGGAGCAGACGTAGTAGTCGGGATACTTCAGGTCGGTATGGGTGACCTGCGCCAGTTCTTCCGCCCAGGTGGGGGAGAACTCGGTGGGCTGATTGCGCGATCGCAGCCGTTTCACCTCATCCCGCCAATACACCCCAATGGTTTCTGCCCGCTGGATCATCATGTTGCGGGCGCGGTTCTTGGCCAGGTTGGCGATCGGCTTGATGGCGAGGATACCGTTGACCAGGCGGGAGGTGAGGGAGGGGGAGGCGTCGGATTTGATGGCGGCAGTCATTGTTAAAAGGCTTTGTTATGAGGGCATTCAGCCACCTAGCCTACCATTTGTTGGGGCACTTAGCCGAGCGGGTAAGGGTCGATTTTGGTGGGGTGGATGCGATCGTTTGCGCTCCCAGCACTTCTGTAGGGGCGGCAGCAAGGGCAGGCTGTTGGAGATTTTCTACCGGGTTGTCAGGTAGTTTGTAGGGGTTATACATCCTCTCTGCCTGCCAGTAATTCGTAGAACTCATTCAGTTTTCTACGTAGAATTTCCTTTGGAATAAGTTTGATTTCATATTCAGCGACAACGGTAGGGCTAATTGAGCGGCTAAGTGCATATTCAACCACTTCGTCATCTTTATCACGACAAAGCAAAACCCCAATACTTAGATTTTCGTGAGGCTTCTTGATATCTCGGTCAAGTGCCTCCAGGTAGAATTCAAGCTGCCCAAGGTATTCAGGCTGAAACTTATCGACTTTGAGTTCAAAGGCAACAAGGCTCTGAAGCTCACGGTGAAAGAAAAGCAGATCGATGGCAAAGTCACTGTTTCCAACTTGCAGACGATATTCCTGTCCTAAGAAGGTGAAATCTCGACCCAGTTCAAGGATGAAATCTCTGAGGCAACTGACAAGAGCGGTTTTCAGGTCGTTCTCGGAGTGGTTGGGCGGTAGATTCAGAAAGTCCAGGACGTAGCTATCGCGAAAGACACCAGTGAGGGGTTTAGGATGGTTCGTCTGCGGAAGTTTAGCCTCGGCAAGTTGAGTGCGCTCGAAGATGCCACTGTTGATTTGGCGGTCAAGTTCACGGGTGCTATAGCGTTCGTTGGCTGCAAGATCAAGGTAGAAGAGGCGTTCAGCTTCTGACTTACAGCGTGACATGATGATGCGGTGGTGTGTCCAGCTCAATTGCGTCCGCAGTGCGGTCGTAATTTGTGAATCAGGGTAAGTTTCATAAAACTGGCGCATTCGTTCGAGGTTTCGCTTCTCAAAACCTTTGATGCCAGGTTCTTGCGCCTGAATAAATACTGCAAGCTGTTCGACTGTTTTCTGCCCCCACTCGGCGGTGGATAAGCGATCGCTAATATGCTTTACAGATTCATCAAATTGAATTTCTTCGAGCAATACGTTATAACGACCCACTTCACCCGCCGCTAGTGACCTTTCGGACTCACCCGATCAACTTGCTACGGTCGGTGTGCAAGCGGATTGTTATGCTGTCACAACTTTTCAACAAATTTAATAAACTTCATCATGTGTTCCAATATCAAGTAGCACAATAACTTCACCATCTGATTCAGTGTCTTGCTCAATTGAGAAGATGATGCGACAGTCATAGCCGCAAGAACAAGACTGAAGTCCGTCAAGTTCGCCACTCAATTTGTGAGTACCCAAGTTTGGAGCAAACACATCTGCTTCCATCTTTTGAAGAGTGTCCTCAATACGTTTTTGAAGATCAGTATTGCGCTTCACAAATTTTCGGAATGCTCGCTTAAATTTTGGCGTTAAAACCAGAGACCTCATACTTCTGTGTCATCCAGAGATTGACTCAATTCTGCAACTACAGCTTGGGCTGATTGAGATTGAAACTTACCTGCACGGAAATCAATCAAACTTTGCCGAGCATCCGCAGCAATTTCCGCCCGACGGCTTTGATCATGCCGATTTCGTAAAATCTTAATCAGCATTTCCTGTTGTTCGTAGGGTAGTTGCAAAGCGGTTTCCAGCACTTGGTCAAGGGTAATCATAGTCAAAACTGCTAGTGGAACTGAGTAAATTGTAACGCTTACTCTTCAGTTGTTGAGATAAACCTAACCTAAACTCGGAAGCCTACTCCAATTGAACGGTTACACAACTACGCTAATCGTCGCAGAAGATCTTCTACGTTCAACTTCCATCTGTTGTTGCCTGAATCTTCCCAAACCCCCTGAAGCTCGGAATCAGCTAAAACTCGATCAACAGCACTTCTAGCTTTACTAATAACTGCGGAATGTACCTCGCCTTGCCCTTCAACCCACTCCATAACTGCTTCAGGAAGTGATGTTGCCGCCCGACCCAATAGTGCTGCAACTACTTCAGCAGGAGCGATCGCAATGGACGCTTCAGGAATCTCAATATAATCTTCCCCAGAATCTAAAATCGCATCAAACGCATCGACGAGAATAAGATTAAGTAAGTGGGCGTGGAAAAAGTCGAAACCCAAAAAGCGATTCCGCCCGCGCAGCGGGCGGAATCGCTTTTTGGGTTTCAAGCTTAATCGCGCCTATCTACTTATCTTCAGCGTCTTCTAGTTCAGCTAACCAATCCATAGCATCATCATTTTCAAAAGCAGAATAACCTGATGCGCCCATTTAATCTCCTTGCAACAATATTGCGCTACCGATTGGGCTGAGTTACCTTTTGACCCTTACAGATAAGTTTTCGATCGCCATAACACCAAAGGCCAGCAGCATAACGTTCCGCCTCACCCGCCGCTAGTACGCTGCGGCTTAAGTTTGCATCCCATCCGTAGTGCAGGCTTCTAGCCTGCGCGGGTAAGATGCCCACCCTACGAGATGGTATATGGACTTCAGTCGCAGACTACTAAGTAGGCAGGCGTGATTAAGCTTGAAACCCAAAAAGCTGTTCCGCCCGCGCAGCGGGCGGAACAGCTTTTTGGGTTTCGACTTTTTCCACGCCCACTTACTTAGTAAACTCTCGGACTCAACCAACCAATCTTATACGGTCGGTGTGCAGGCGGATTGTTAGAACTCACCAATCGCATCGGGAAGCATCTTGGATAGCAATTGACCAGAAATTGGTCGTTCACACCAGTTAGTTCATTGAGTTCAAACCAAACATATTGCCCTCAGTGTCTACGCACAGAGTCACCCAACCAAACTCCCCAATCGAGAACTTTGACCTGACGATCTTACCGTTTGCCGCAATGATTCGGGACTCTTGTACAGAACAATCTTCAACACTAAAGTAAACCACCGTGCCACCCACTCCAGGGCGGGAATGTTTCGATTTTACTAGAGCACCAGATGCACCATACGCTTTCATGTTTGCAGGAAAGCTCATCATTTGTGTTTCACCTGTCGGATCGTCGATCTTCTCCAGTTTCTGACCAAGTACGCTCTCATAGAACGTAACAGCTCGATCCATATCTTCTACGTAAATATCAAACCAGCCGATTGCATTAGGCTTGTCCATGTCATTCTCCAAGTCGATCGTGGAGCCTCCAGTGTATCTAGCGCGTTGCGGCTTGTATTGTATAAATCAGACATCAAACTTGGCGGTGTACTTTGCGGGTGTATAACCAGTGATCTTGCGAAATGAATGAATATAGTGAGACTGGTCTGCGTACAATTCAAGGTAGTGCCTTCTGAACGATTGCTGCACGCGCAATACTTTAAGAAAATCGTGTGGCGAGAAGCCAGTGATTCGCTTCAGTTCTCGCTGAAGTTGACGTGGTGACAATTCTGTAATTCTTGCCATGTCCGCCACTGTACGAATTTTATCAAGTTGCTCCAGAATTCTCGCTGTCAAAGCATTATTGTTTATCAATTCTTCTTTAAGAAACCACTCAACTAAATCTGAAAGTGCTGGTAGTTTACTATTAAAATTCAGATCTTTGATACTTTCACTTACTTGTATCAGTGGCAAGCTGCCTAAATAGGGCGTTCCTACATAGCTATCGAATATCTTTTCCTGTTTGCCCTGCCATACCCCCGGATAAAACTGAATACCAATATAGTGAAATGATTTTCCAAGGTTTAATACTTCAGGCTTGGTACGAAGTGCAGTTACTCCTGCTATGTCCGTTTCGACTTGGTTGAACAGAATGTTCACGCAAGCATCGGGTAATGCGTGGTAGTGAAAATCATCTAGCAGATTAGTGATTGTTTTAAGTTCCCAAAAGCAGTGCACTAATTCCGCGAGGTTGCTGGGAGGCTGTGCTTCTGAATACTGTACCGACCGAACTGATTTATCTATACCATCCTGTATGGGGCTGTACATCGCAACTAGCCTCATGAGTTCTAACGTTCCCAATCACCGGACGCAGATAACCTTTGCATCCAACCGAGCATACTGAGTCGTTCCGGTGCATTGCGGTTGTTATGCTTCGGCTATTTACATATTCTATCTGCCGCGCACAGGAAAGTAAATTAGAAGAAATGAAATAATTCCTAACACTGTTCCGATAGTGCTTATACCTTGAATAAAAACGCTACTAAAGCCAAAGATGAAAGTTGCCACAAGTGCAGCAGTTATGAATAAAACAGTCCCAATTATTGAAATCAATAAAGGAGTCGTTCTTATCAAAATTGACTTGTTGCTCTCTTTAAATATTGGTGTTTCAACTAGGTTTGTATATCTGTATGCCTTGCCCTCTAATAATTCATGAATAAGGGTTTTCCAAGGCTTGTCAAAATCAGGTTTGATAAGCAACTCAAAAGTATAGAGCTTATCAATATTTTCAAGCAAAGAACACGCGAAAATATCACCTATATAAACTTTAGACACTGATGTGACATCGAGGATTACATCTTTTCTCTTGCCAAGAACTGATATATAGCGTCTTAAATTGAGGTACTGAACCCTCTCAACCGTCCAATTAATACCATCTGTCAAGCACAAACTGTATTTTGCCTTCAGTTTTGCAAGATCGTCAGCACTATACTCAGGAGCTAATTGAACTTCTTTATCTTTGAAAGCGCCAGTATAGTATTTGTAAACTCCTGCTGAGAGATTTTGAAGCAAGTTGTACACATTTGTTCTAAGCAAGTTTAGTTGAACCTGCTCTGTTCGACTATCTTCAACTTGAACAAACACAATATGTTTTGTACCTTTTTCGATGCAATGCACGATTGAATTAAGGTACTGATCTGGTCTGTCAGTAGTTACAAAGATGTATAAGTCCCTCAATCTTGATTACCTCCAGAAGTAATCACGCGCCCCTTACCTGAAACCTTTGCTGTCCTTAAACAGATTAGTGCCTCAACCGATGTTCTTCCAACACCGAACGACATTGTTTTTCCAGTTTTCTCTAGAAAATATTCAGAATAAGAAGTCAAAGTATCTTCAATATTTAGGTCGTCTGAAACAATAAAACATATGTCATCGCCAGCAACATATATTAACGATGCCTTAAGTTCACTCTTTGCCAGAGTTGCTATGTCCTCAAGAGCCGATTTTACTTGGAACGAAAATTTACTGGCTTCTTCGAGATTCCCTGAGAGTAAGTGGAGATCAATAACGTCGCCTATATTATCGCCATCGCCGACACAAATTAGTGAGTTATTGGACATGCTCCCTCCTGCACTTTTACAAATGTGCCCTAAACTCTACCCTAATCGATAACTGGATGGTTGTTCAAATATTGAAGGCTGACAGGCAGACTTCAAGAACCGCCCTCACCGAAGACTCAGAAGCATAACTATTATGTAGACGGAGCATCGCAGTCTAACACCTATATTGGGGGTATATAGGCTGGGTTAACGCCGTCTAATCACCCTAAATCCTAGGTATAGGCCGATTCTAATCCGTCTATACCTCTCAGGCAAGATATAGGCCGATCTGTTTCTGCCCTAAGGCAGCTATTCAAAATAAGTTGAACACTTTGAGAGGCTTATTCTCTTGGCTT
>CAZVXA010000043.1:0-36990 GCA_964630955.1 uncultured bacterium
GTAATTTTCAGCCTCACGCAGTTAGGGACTTGCAACGAAATAAAGTACCAGTTTTAGTTTGGCGCGGCTTCGCCGCGCCAAACTAAAACTGGGGTTTTGCTGGGATTTTATTTTATGGCAAACCCCTTAATTTGTTAATGACGTAGATAATTTGTGAAGTGACAGAGGGAGAAAAAACAATGCCTCATATCAGCATCAAGCTTTATCCCGGCAAGTCGGAACAGCAGAAGGTTCGGCTTGCCGAGCAAATCGTGAAAGACGTTATTTCACTTTTGGAAAGCAGCGAAGACTCGATTTCGGTAGCGATCGAAGAAATCAACCCAGAGGATTGGGTAGAGAAAGTCTATCAACCAGAAATCTTGAACGACCCAGAGAAGCTCTACAAAAAGCCAGGCTATAACCCCTTGGAATCGCAATAGACGGTTTCGACTTCTCATTCAAGATGAACAGCTATAGTGCGACACGCCACCTGTGTTAAAAAACGCCTCAGGTTTTAGACGATAGTATTTATCTTCTACGTCTTGTGATTGCTCATCATATGGACAGCTAAGGACTTCTTGCAACTCTTTAACTAAAGTATAGTCACCCTGAATCGCTTGTTGGTAGGCAGGGACAATCAACCACTCTCGCCATGTGTATTTTGGGTTCGTCTGTTTCATCTTTGTTGATATCCCAGCCACATTGCCGTCGTTAATAATGAGGTCGCGCCAGCTTTTTAGCCAAGATTGCCATTGTTCATCGAGTTGTGGTGAAGTTTTAACGTAGAAGCTTTTTTTCAATGCTGAGATATCATCTGGTATATGGGATAACTCGCGGAAGAAAATGGTGTAATCCACCTCTGACTCAGTCATTAACTGCATTAATTTTTCAAATAGCTTTGGGTGATATTCAGTCAAGCCAAGTTTGTCCGCCCACATTTTTTGGATTTGTTTTTGCATGGCTTCTGAAAAGCCACGGCCTACTTGGTCGAACTGTTCTAACGCTTCAGCATCTTCTGTAAGTAGCAGTCTCACAGCTTTCCAAAACATGTAAAAATTTGCTTCTGCTGCGATGGGCTGATTGAAGAATGAAAAGTGCTCACCGCCACCAGTCCAAGGTTGAAACCAGGGGTCAAATTTTTCACAAAATCCAAAGGGTCCATAGTCTAGGGTAAAGCCTCCAGCAGCACAGTTGTCACTGTTAAAATTGCCCTGGCAATAACCAACACGTAGCCAATTAGCCACCAGTGAAGTGAGACGCTGGCGAAATAGCTTAGCCAGCTCAACTAATTGATCGGCAAAACCAAGGCTTTGATTAATGTCGCTTTTGTACTCTCGCTCAATTAAGTGCGACACTATCATGCTCAACTCTTCTAATGCTTTTGGATGAGCATTGCTGCGAGTGCGGCGGGCAAATAATTCTAGCTGACCAACGCGCAGAAAGGAGGGTGCAACGCGAGTTGAAATGGCCACAGGATTGTCCACCAAAACATCAGGGTCAATAGAATAGGAGTTTTGAGAATACCAAGGCCGGGTAACGGTCTCAGATTTAGAAACATACAGTGTCAAAGAGCACGATGTTGGCACACCTAACGCCTGCATATAGTCTTGCGCGAGAAACTCACGCACACTTGACCGCAGGACAGCGCGCCCGTCGCCACCTCTGCAATAAGCCGTTGGGCCACCCCCTTTCAATTGCATCTCCCAGCGCTGACCATTGATGATTCCTTCAAATACAGATATCGCCCGACCATCGCCATAACCATTACCCGTACCGAATGGACAATTTCGGATGTATTCGGTGCCATAAATCGACAGCGCGTAACCCGTCGCCCAGCCCACCTGACGCATCGGCTTATGGGCAGCAGATATATCACCAGAAAATACCTGACGAAATTTTTCATCAAGCGCTAGCTCGTCGCTTAACCCAAGTTTCTTAAAAAAAGTGCGGCTATGGGTCACATATTCCGGTTCTGGAAGCGGCGTGGGTGTCACAGGGACGAAATGACCCGAAAAAACCTGGCGAGCACGATGATCATCACCATCGACCGTGGCATCAGGGTCGGCATTTAAGGTGTCCATCAGAGAATAATCTGCCAATTGCACAAACTCATCGAAGGTCGTTATGCAAGGCTCAGCAGAGGGTTTAGATAGATATGACATTGTTGCTAGCGCCGGTATTGTCGGGAAGGATTCATGTTTAATTGAGGACTTTGCAGAGGCTAACATATTCAATGTGAAGTTTTCCAGACTAACTGACTTACAGCGGTTTTCAGACGAGTGCCACTGTCGCGTCTCTCGCTTTTTGGGTTCTTACGCAATTTTGGTGAAACGAGGAGCGATCGCCAAAAGTGCGTAAGAACCAAAAGAATTTGACACGCGACTGGAGCGATCGCCCTCTTCAACAAAGCCTTCGAATGGAACCCTGAACTGAAGTTTAACCCAGAAGCGAAAGCCAAGCAGCTCGCCACCAAAAAGTAACCTCGAAAGGTGTCGTGTTATGAGACCTCCGCATACCATAGTTGGCTGTCTTTCAAGTCTTACACTTTTTCTCAGTAGTTCCAGCGCCTCTTTGGGGTATTTTCTTCCAGCAGTTGCAGGGACAAAAGCGACTGTTCAGGTGGCTCAGATGCCGGACAGGCAGGCAGTGCTCAACGTTACCGACGTTCACTCTTCTTCAAGAAGAGTCCAGGAAGGATTTGATGCTGCAATTTCATCTGGCGAGGTCGAGCAAGCTTTTAAGCGGTGGATGGACTTTATGCCCTCCGAGTTTGCTGATCAGCTTCGTGAACCATCGCAGCTCTCTTATTTTGCAGGACTTTTGAAGCCCTTTGGGCAATGGCGATCATATGAGTTGCTTGGGACAATTACTCTGACAAGTTCTGAAGTCCCAGTCAGGTCTCAGATTATTTACGTAAAACTGTCAACCGAAAAGATTCCAATTTTTTGGGAGTTCGTACTGATTGAATCCCCCGATGGATGGGAAATTTACAACATCCACTTTGAGAGTGATCAAAATAGACTGGGGTTTGACAGCAAAGAGTTTCGGCCCCTTAAGGGAAAGTTTGGAGCCTTTAAAGGGGAGAATCGGATAATTTCTGTACTACTCGTGTAGTACAAAGGGCGATTGCGGGCTGAGAGGCGATGCTTTGGGATAAGAGATGGCCGAGGACGATGAAGGCAACAGGTTTCTATCATATTCAAAAAAATATTGCAACTTTTGTAAAAATAATGTTACATTTAGTTCATAGAAGTTTACAAACGTTAACGAGGTTACCCATGTCCCACTCAGCCACCATCACTCCTGATTTCCGCTCAATGGCTCAGCAGATGATTGCTGAGCGGGACAGGCGCACTGTTAAAGCTGGTTACAGCGACGGTAGCGAACTAATTCCTGCTGAAGCGCGCTCCCGGATGCAGCGGGAGGGACGTAGCTTCCTGCGTCGCCCTCGCCTCAATGGCGCAACGGTGGATCAAGAAGGGTTGACCAACAACTACGCAGTTGAGCCAAATATGTATTACGCCGTTTTCCCCTCCCCGGAGCAAGCGCGTCAATATGCGATGCAGGGTTTAGTTGCCGCAACGCTGATTGTGGGCTTGATTCTGACATCTGTAGCCGTCAGCTAAGACGAGAAAGATTGTAACGGCGGTAGATTTGCGCGTGGGGTGTAAATCTACGGCTCCAATCTTTACTCTCCTCATCTCAATCTCCTCTGGTAGTTGCCGGGGGATTTTTGTGTGTTGTGTCACGATCAAATCAGAGTGATTTTTTGCATTGCGATCAACTGCAATTAGTGGAACAAGATATGGCTCAGACAAAAATCAGAAAGACTGCTGGAATCTGCAATGGAGCTGCCTGTATTGGGCGGACACAGATTCCGGTGTGGCAGTTGATAGCATTGCAGGGGCAGGGATGCTCAGAGGCAAATTTGCTCAGCGACTATCCCCAGTTGACCCGAGACGACTTGAAAGCTGCCCGCACCTACTATGCCCAAAATACAGAGGAAATTGACGAGGCGATCGCTGAGAACTCGAAGAGCTAGTACGGCGTCACCAGATTAAGCCGATTGCTGAGTTGACATCCTCCCCATCCCTCTACGGGGTGGGGAGGATGTCAAAGGCTTGTACCATTGCTGAGACGGGACTTTCGCAGTAAATTTGTACCATGCAATCGATTACTGCTACTGCCAAGTCACAGCCAGCCATCGAGTCGCTTCAAGGAGTGGTTGAACGTATCACCTTTCACTCCGAAGAATCCGGCTATACAGTGGCGCGACTCAAAGCCCCTCGGATGAGCGATCTGGTAACGATTGTGGGCAACTTCGCCGCGATCGATACCGAGGAGCAGGAGGTAGAGGCAGAGTTTGGCGATCGTACCGTTGTCTACGACTATGCTGACTTAGATGAGATCACTCTGGCGTTTGCGACGACCATCCACAAATTTCAGGGGAGTGAGTACCCGGTTGTGATTGTGCCTGTATTCACCCAGCACTATGTCATGCTGTCACGGAATCTGATTTATACCGGAGTGACCCGTGCTCGAAAGTTATTGATTCTGGTGGGTGGGCAGAAGGCGATCAGCATGACCGAACTGGGGAGTTTGAGGGGTGGCACAAGCCCCTAGTTTCAACTATGGGGATACGCCACCCTTCAGAGCTTGGTGTAGCGGAGCGGAGACGGGCAATTATCTTCAGGCTCACACCGACTTTTGATTCTGGATGTACTGCTTGATGATGGTAAGAGGAGCGCCCCCACAAGTGGCGACAAAGTAGCTATTCGTCCACAGCGTCGGCAATCTGCTTTTCAGCTTCGGAAACTCCTGTCTGAGTAGCCTGGATGAGCGCCCCTTGATTGCCTTCACAATCCGGTGGATGCCATATTGCGGGTCACAGTCAATCAGTAGGTGAACGTGGTCAGGCATGATCTCCATCTCCACCACCTCAAAGCGCAGTTCTGCCGCCAATTCCATCACGATGTCTTTCAACCTTGCATCTACGCCATCCTGCAAAACCCCCCTTCGATACTTGGGACAGAAAATAACGTGGTAGATACATCTGTAAACGATATTCTGATTACTTTTGAAGGGTTGGTTAGTTCCTTTGTTCGTCATAGATAACTAGAAGCTGTATAATACTCTTATTCTAGTTAAATGGCGATGTCGTACACTGTTCGCAAGCTCAAAATCGGCAACACAGAGCAAATGCAATCTCTCAGTCGTGCGGCTGGAGAGTTGTATTCTCGGACAGTTGTTCGCTTCTGGCGTACTGTTCGCAACCAAGACAAGTGGCTGAAGCCATCCTCAATGATGCGTTGGTTACCCAACGATTCAGAAAATCGGCTTCACGCTCATAGTGCTGATGCCGTTGTGCAGAGTTTTTACGCTTCATTGAAATCATGGCGAGAACGTCGCAAGAGCGATCCAGATGCCCGTCCACCCCGTCGCCGCAAGTGGTTTTTCAAAGTTCAATGGAAGTCCTCAGCCATCAAAGTGAAGGACGGTAAGCTGCGCCTATCCAACGGACAAGGTAATGAACCACTTGTAATGGATTGGGCGTGGGATGCTCCAAAGCTGGTAGAAATGGGCTGGGATGGTCAGCAATATGAGATTCGAGCTTGCTACGCGACCGAGGAAGTACCTGTTAAAGAATCGGGCACGGTTGCTGGAATAGATTTAGGTGAAATCCATCTTGCAGTTGCCCATGATGGCAAAGAAACCATCATCATGAACGGTCGGCTGCTGCGGTCAAAACGCCGCTATCAGAACAAACTGAAGGCAAAACTATCGGGCTTGATTGATGTCAAGAGACGAGGTTCCAAGCGCCGTAAGCGGTTGATCCGCTCGAAACAGCGACAACTGGCAAAGCTAAACAATCAGATTCGAGATATTCAGCATAAGCAGACCACAAAACTTGTTTCCACCCTCAACAGTAGAGGGGTGCAAACCGTTGTGATTGGCGACATCCGAGAAATTCGGAAGTCGGTTGATTATGGCAAAACAGCGAATCAGAAGATCCACCAAATGCTGCATGGGCAGACTCGCCAGATGCTCACGTACAAGGCTGAACGATTGGGCATGAAGGTTGAGTTGCAGGATGAACGGTACACCTCTCAAACCTGCCCTGCCTGTGGTAAACAGCACAAGCCGAAAAACCGCCTCTACAAGTGTAGTTGCGGCTTTCGGTTCCACCGGGATGCGGTCGGATCAATCAATATTCGTCGAAAGTATCTGGGATGCATGGACATCCCCGTAGTTGGCGTTATGGCTGCGCCCACTGGAGTCAGGTTCCACCCTCAGCTTCAGTGTAGCTCTGTCCGCTCGTTAGAGCCGGACAGTTCAAGAATCCCCGCCCTTTAGGGCTGGGGAGTCACAGTCAATGCACAACAGAGTCCAGGAAGGTGGCGATCGCCCAATAGGTTGCGGAACAGTTGGAGAGCGTCGCGGCAGAGCGGTTCCGCGTCGTCGTAGCGCCCCTGGGAGGAGTAGAGTGCAGCTTGGTTCGGTCAAGATACGACGGTTAGCACCGTGGATTTGGTCGAATATTGAAGTTGAGTTGCCAGAAACACTACCACTGATTCCCCAATTGTTTATAGTGTGGCATTTGCTTCGTCGTCACCTGGGCGAGTAGACCAGAGATTACCAAGATACAAAAGTTTTGTGAAGGGTATCCTGCCAGTAGAAAGTACATCAGGAGGTTGAGGCGATGGATGTAACATACGGTCATTGTGCAGGCATGGATGGCTGTCGCGTCTCAACTTCCTTTGTTCATACGCAGATTTGGTCAGAAGGGAAGCGATCGCTGTTATCCCGACGAGTTTCCCTCTCTTGCAGAGATAAGTCCAGCCTCGATCGCCAGAAGTGCGAATGAACTCACTGATGGGTGGACGCGACAAAAACGCTGAGGACTGGGCATCGTTGGGTTCAATTTCTGGTTATGCTTCAGGAATCCTCAGCGTTAATAATTCGCCGATTTTAGTATATTCAATCGAACCGCCCAATCGCATAATTGGTTTCATTGCTGTGGTATCAACTAGTCCGAGGGACGTGCGATATAAATCGCTTCGCACATGGAATCTGATGACTCTACCAATGACCATTGTGTTGGTCGCTCCTTCTACCGGGATGATCTGCGTTACCTTACATTCCATTGCGACTGGAGTATCCGCCAATCGGAGCGGCCTAACATCAATGGAAGCAACCGTATCGAGATGCAAAACTTCAAATTCACTAACTTCAGCAGCATAGTCGGCAGCAGATTTAACCATTGCCTGAGCCATTGACTCATCAACGATATGACAGACAAATTCGTCTACTTCACGGACATTACGAAGCGTGTCTTTCTCGTGAGGTTCACGACGCCGAGAAGAAACCGAGAACATAATCGTTGGCGGAAACCCTGCAACTGCGTTAAAGAAGGAGTAGGGAGCTAGATTAGTCTTTCCCTGTGAGCTGATGGTTGAGATCCAGGCAATCGGGCGTGGAGCAACAATGCTCGTCAGCAGATGATAAGCAGCAGTGCCTACCATGTTAGCGGATACAAACGAAAGCATGGTGTCCCCCTAATCTGTGGTTAGCCTTTCGACAATTGGTTCTGCGCAGCCCGATTCTCCAGCAGGAGGGGAATCAGAAAAAGCTCTACCCCAACCAGCAAAAAGATGGAAAGGACAAAAATGATTGCACCGATCGCATTCAGGGAAGGGTCAAGATTGAAAGCCATAAAGCTATAGATGGCAACGGGCAGCGTTGGCTGGAATCCCGAAACAAACCAGGCGATCACAAACTCGTCAAACGAGAAAGTGAAGGAAAGCAGCCATGCTCCTGCGATGCCGGGAATCGACCAGGGGAGAACAATCTTGAAGAGCGCCTGCCACTCTGATGCACCCAAATTCCAGGCAGCCTGCTCGATGTCTGCGGGCATTTGGGCGAGGCGAATTGTGATGAGGGCGATCGCCGTGGGCATCAGGATCACAATGTGAGTCAAGAAAACACTGAACAGTTGTCCTTGAAGGTTGATGCGCGAGAGCAACCCTAAAAACGCAACGCCCAGAATGAGCGGTGGGATCAGAATGGGAACAACTAATAAAATTGAGAGTGCCTTCCTCCCGAAAAAGTCAAATCGATTCAGCGCATAGGCGGCAAAAAAGCCAATGACCGTTGCTGCCGCCGCTGCCAGAGGAGAGACAATCAGGCTGTTCTTCAAAGCTTCCAGTAAGCGCCCGTCTGACAGGAGGAATTGATACCATCGGAGTGTCCAGCCTGACCAGGGAAGTGCAGGCAGGCGGCTATCTTCAAACGAAAACAGCACCAGTGTCAGGATGGGCAGCAGCAGAAACCCGAAGCCGAGGAACAGGTAGACCCATGCGGTTCCGTTCAATAGCCAATTTGTTAAGCTTCTTGAGGATTGAGTCGTCATTGTCTTTACTGGGTTGATTCGGAGAGTTTCGATCCAATCAGCAGAACCAGGATCATGATGAGAATTAGAATGGTTGCCAGAGCTGAGGTGCGTGGTAGGTTGGTGGATGCCGCATATTCATTGAGGATCATTGTGGCAAATAGCGGTAACTTGCCAAAGATTGATTGTCCCGTTCCACCGCCCAGGATAATTCCAGATAACACGTCCCCCAGACTGATGATGATGCCAAAGACTGCGCTGTAGACAATTCCTGGCCGGGTCAACGGCAGCAGCACTCGGCAAAACACCTGCCAGTCGTTTGCGCCCAAATTCCGTGCGGCACTCAGCAGCGTGCGATCGACATTCTGCAACGCCAGGTACAGAATCAAGATCATAATCGGAGCCAGGTAGTGAATCAGGCCAATGCGGGTACCAACCTGAGTAAAAACTACTGTAACTGGCTCATTGATTAAGTTTAGGCTCTTCAAAAACGAGTTAATCAGTCCTTGTTTATTCAGCAGCGTTTGCCACGCATACAGCCTGAGGATATAGCTACTCCAAAAAGGGGCAATCGCCAATAGTATTGCCAGCCGTTGCAGGCGAGGAGGAACGACAAACGCGATCGCCATCGCGAAGGGGTAGCAGAACAGAACAGCAAAGAGTGTGGCGGTGATGCTGACCCATAACGACTGTACAATCGCGTAGGCATAACGGGATTTGCTGAAGAACTGCTGAAAAATATCAATGTAATTGACCAGGGAGAACCCTGGGATCAGGCGGAAATTGTCAACGGTCCAGAAGCCGATCCAGATAAGAAAAAGCAGCGGCAGCAGGAATAAGATGCTGTCGTAGATCACAGCAGGAGCAAGGCAAATCAGCCGGATCAGGTTTGATTCACTGAGGGCTTTCGACCATTTATTTGACAAAGGAATTGAATTAGTCACCGTTCAAATTCACTCCATCCTTATTGGACTTACGGCGTTTTTTACACTGGTGAGAAGGGGTGTGGGGGCGGTGCCGTTCGGCTGAGCACTCACGACGTTCGGCGACGCTCAGTCGAGCCGTCGAAGCCCCTACACCCCGAAATCTGTACCTGATTCGCCAGAAATAGGGTTTTGGGGTCTGGCAATTGCTTTGCTTTGCGGCGTGGCTTCGCTGCAAAGCAAAGCAATTGCCAATAAAGTCAATTAAAAACTTGCGGAAACCCGTTCACCCAGAAGAATCGTGTTTTCAATCCTCCAGTTCAGATGAAGTTCACTATTAATGGGGATATTCAGACTGTCATCTAATGACTGCTGCTGAATCAGCTTAATTTCCTGCCCAGTTGCCGTCTCCAGCAGATAAATTACCTGCGATCCGATGAACTCTTTTCCCCTCAAGGTCGCCTGAATACCGTTCTCAGAGAGCAAGTTCGATATTGCCCCCAGCCCTTCAGACCGACTCCCCAGCGTCATTCGATCCGCCGGAACGACTGCTGTAACTCGTTCACCTACCTGGTACGGGCGATCGCCCTTGAGTGCCTGAATCATCCCCTGACCGCAGCGGATCTGCACCCGATGATCGTTGACTTCAACCACTTCACCGTCAAACAAATTATTGTTGCCGACAAACTCTGCAACAAAGTGGGTCGCTGGATGATTATAAATCTGAGATGGAGAACCAATCTGCTCAATCTTGCCCTGATTCATTACCACCACTTTGTCAGCCATTGAAAAGGCTTCATTCTGGTTGTGGGTGACGTAGAAGAAGGAAATGTTCAGAGCTTGCTGGAGCCGCTTGAGTTCTCCCTGCATACGGACGCGCAGATGGGGGTCGAGGGCACTCATGGGTTCATCGAGCAGTAAAATATTGGGTTTTGTGATCAGAGCGCGGGCGATCGCCACCCGCTGTTTCTGTCCGCCGCTCAACTGACTGATCCGACGATCCAGCAGAGATTCGAGGTTCAGCATCAGGGCCATTTCCTGGACTCGCTGCTGCACTTCAACTTTTGAGTGGGGAGCCAGCGTTAACCCGAAGGCGATGTTCTGGCGAACGTTGAGATGGGGAAACAGGGCAAAGTTTTGCCAGACCAGCGGCGTGTTCCGCTTGTTAACAGGTAAATCGGTGATGTCGTTTCCCTGGAGCAAAACTTGCCCGCTGGACACGTCCTTCAGTCCAGCAATCACCTGAAGCAGCGTTGTTTTGCCACAACCACTGGGCCCCATAATGGCGACAAACTCTCCCGCCTTAATGCTGAGATTGATGTTGTCCAGCACCGTCAGCGAACCGTAGTGTTTGACAATATTGACCAGTTCCAGGTCGTGGGTGGGTAGAGAGAGGTCGGAAGTGGGGTGAGACTGCACTGGAGAAGTCACCATCCTGAAACTCCTGGGGGGATAGCATTGGTCAGCCTTGCACGTCATGAGCGACTGGGAAGAAATCATTGGGGCAGGCAGGATGCAATGGGCGATCGCCCTTGATTCCACATGCCCCAATGTCGCTCAGTTCTTGCTGCTCAACTCGTTTTGAACTCGTTGTAGATATCCTGCCAGACTTTGTCAGACTGCTGAACGGGCAGGCGTCTGGGAACCGTTTGCTCAGTCTTAACCTCCGCAATGGTCTTGCCCGTACTCTTCGTATCGGGTGTGTACCCCAGCAGTTTTTTCTCCGCATCATTCATGAATTCCAGCGCCTTGCGGTTGGGAACCTGACACTTCGACGCCTTGACGTTCGCCAGACGAGCCTGTGGCTCCGCTGTTGTCATGTAGTTGATCCACTGCATCGCCTGATCCTTGTTCTTGCTGCTGGAGACGATAGTTGCGCCCTCACTCCAACGAATGGCTCCCTCTTTGGGAATCACGGCGGTAAAGTTCTCGTGTCCATCGGCAACCAGATTCTGAATCAGCCAATCCCCAATTGGGGCTGCAATCACTCCACCCGTCAGGAAGGAGTTGGTGACATCCTGGAAGTTCTGAGAAATCAGCGAGATATTCGGCTTCAATTTCAGCATCCAATCCTTCACCTGCTGCAATTCCGCATCCGTCAAATCGTAGGGATTCTCACGATTAGGGAATACCGCCAGACTGAAATCACCCATATTGGGGAGATACCAGTCAAACATCGAAACTTTGCCCTTGAGGTCTGGACTCAACAGCAGATTCCAGGAATCAGCTTGCTCAGGCTTGATAATATCCGTGTTGATAGCAAGGCCATAGAACCCATAACGAGTTGCCATTGCCATCATCTTGCCCTGATCGAAGAAAAGGGGCATATTTTGATAGGCAGGGACATAGTTCTTAAACTCCGGGAAATCCTCTGGTTTGAGCGGCTCAATCACGCCCAGAGCAATCAGTTTCGGCAAGTACTCTGCGTCAGCAATAATCGAATCGTAGGTTCCCGGCGGTGACTGGCTGACCAGTTGCAGCATCTGTTCACCGCCCACGTAGTTCTTGAACTCGACCTTGATCCCGGTGTCCTGCTCAAACTTGCCAACGACATCCTTTTCCTCGTATCCCGGCCATGACAGAATACGAATCGTGGTGCCTCCAGTGGCAGCAGGACTGGCCCCTGTTGTTTCCGTCGTTGCAACGGGTGCAGAGGTGCAGCCGCCCAACTTTGCGGCTGTGACCCCCAGCGAGGCCAGCGAGGCATATTGCAGAAACTTACGTCGAGAAGTAAAACGCATCGGATCATCTCCAGTGAATAAACTGCAATCGAGAGCAGATCAAGGGTGTGAGAATCGGGTTAATGCTTTAACGGCTCAAGCCAGCACCGCTAAAGTTCTGGATGGGCAATGGATAGGCCATCGCTTGGCGAAACATTTTTTCCATCGCGGGACGAAGCTGCGCCCCCTGAGCATGAAAATCCTTGCGCAGGTCGAAATAGGCCGGTAAGCGGTCTCGAAATTCAGCCAGAATCTCCGCTTCGTTCAGTGTCAGAATCTTGCCGTCTTCAACCACCTTCTGGCCATTGACAAAAACGCTGCGAATCGATCGCCCATCTTCGGCATACACCAGGTGAATGGGCAGCTTGTGGCTGGGGGTAAAGCTGAGAGAATTCAGGTCATACAGCACAAAATCTGCTTTCATTCCAGGGGCGATCGCCCCCACTTCCTTGTGAAGCAGCGCCGACCTTGCCCCACCGTAGGTCGCCCACTTCAACACATCCGCTGCTTTAGGGTAGCGTTCGTAGTCGGAATCAATGACAGAATGAGTCAGGCCAGCAGCCCGGATCACATGGAATAGATTGAAGGAATCCATGCCGTCGGTTCCAACGGCGATATTCACCCCGGCATCGAGCAATGCCCGAATCGAGGCAATGCCACTACAGAGGCGGTAGTTGCTGACGGGATTGTGGACAATTGTTGCCCCCGCACCTGCAACCCGGTCAATATCTTCAGGAGTGAGCCATATACCGTGGGCGATCGTAGTCCGGTGAGTCAGCATCCCATGCCGTTCAGCAAATTGAATGACCGATTCACCGTAGAATTCCAATCCCGTCACTGCCTGTGTTCGAGTTTCTAGCAGGTGAACGTGAACTGGAACGTCATATTCTGCGGATAACTCACCAATACGGAGCATTAACTCAGGCGTCACCCGTTGTGTGGCCGAGGGAGCCAGAACCGTTGTAATTCGGCCATGTTTGCCGTGCCAGGTGCGATACAGATCCCCAAATAGCTCTGCCCATTGATCAATAGAGAATCCACTGACTGACTGCTCAAAGCCCCGCTTCATCTCATCAGAAATCAGGTGATCAAGATAGGGAATGGTTTTATGTAGAGGTTGATTAATGGCGTGCAGCGATAGACTGGCGCGAATACCCAGATCAGAATACGCCTGGGCGGTTGCCGCAAAAGTTTCAGGCGTTGTGTAAGGTAGCGAATAGAGGTCATCCTGGAGGGTTGTAGTGCCATTTTTGACAGCTTCAATACCTGCGATCGCCGAACACAAGTAGTGCATTCGTGGATCAAGCCTCTGGTCGGGCGGCAGATACAACATCCAGAGTTCCAGCGGTAACGCTTCATAAGCGCACTTCTCTAAAACCCCAACCACTGTGTGGGTATGGGCATCCACAAAACCAGGAATCAAAAGTTGATGGGTTGCATCAATGACTTCAGATGCGGAGACATCAATCGATGGTGCAACCTGGACGATGCGATCGCCCTCCACTAACACATCAGCGGTTTGAGGCGTTAAATCGATACCGCCATCTGGCTGAACAGCAAACGGTAAAACAGTAGCGTTCCGAATCAAAACACTCGACATAGGCTGCGATCGCCTCCCTGAGCAGCACTGATCCACTGGCCATCAACTTGATTTAACTGTGACGAACCAGCAATCAAAGACCTGAGACCGTTGAGCAATATATCTGGCTCAACCCCTTTGCAATATAAAGGGAGGATAAAAGAGAAAATGTTATACAGACTACAGGATATAGAAAATATTATATATAATCTAGAATTGTGCGCACACAGTGGCATAATAGTGCTATCTGATACAGAGCCAAGCTATGGCTACAGCTTGGGTTTAAGCTAGCTCCTCTCAATTACTCAACAGTGGAGTAGTCTGCCTACTTGGGGGTAATGACTCTTGGTTTCTAAACTGCGGATTGGTGGGCTGAACCAACGCCCCCGTACAACTCAGGCTTCCGTGACAGAACATCTGCGGCAGGCAATTCTGCTGGGACATTTGCCAGGAGGCACTCGTTTGCTGCAAAACGAACTGGCTGAAGCCCTCAATGTGAGTGCGACACCCATTCGTGAGGCACTGCGCGAACTGAGCACCCAGGGGCTGGTCGAGTTTGATGCCTTCAAAGGGGCAACGGTGCGAAAGCCGACCTTATCAGTGTTAGAAGAAGTCTATGAGATGCGCTCTGTGCTGATTCCCCTTAGCGTGAAAAAAGGAATTAAGCAAATCTCTGAACACCAGGTTCAAGAGGCAGAAGCATTGTTGGATCAAATGGAGGCCACTGTTAACCATGAACTGTGGGTTGATCTCAATCGGCAGTTTCACAATACGCTAGATGCTGCTACGCAGACAATTGAACTGAAAAATGCCTTGAGTCGGCTTTCAGATTTGTCTGCTATTTATGTCAATCTATCGTTTACGGTGAGTCCCCTGCGAAAGGAAGAATCCGAACAAGAGCATCGAGCAATTTTAAAGGCGTACCAATGTAGGGATGTTGAGACTGCGATTGCCCTTGCTCTCAATCATCTCAATGGAACCTTAGATGCAGCGCGTCAAGCTCTCGTAGCGCAACAGGAAGCAATCCTTTAGCTAGTTGTCGTGTTTCCCAACGAGACTTCGTGATCTCCGCTCACACTTTGTTGCGATCGCCTCTCCCTCTGGCTGCTGGCTCCCTGCTGCAAAAACATGGGATGGACGATTAGGGAAGCCGATCGCTCTTTGGTGTGGAGTACGATTAGCGCTCCGCGCAACTCCGAAGGAAACGCCCTCCCTCTGGCTGCTGGTTCCCTGCTGCAAAACAGAGATGCAAAGGACGATCGCTTCTCTTGTTGCTGGGGGGTGTACCGGAGTCAATCCCCCGTTGGAGGTTGGGAATCTTCTGTCTTGAGGTAGTTCGGGAACGAGCGGATCGATAGGAAGATAGGATGGGCAAGATAAAGTTAAAAGTTATACAGAACCCTTCGCCCCCGGCAGAGACGCTGGGGGTGCTTGTCGTCTATAGTGTTCTTCGCCAACTTTTGATGCCGCGCTATGACCGTGATCCAGGAAGTGTATGTAGAGAGCGTGTGGGAAGAAGCGGAGGCAGTCCGTCAGCGACGTGATGCGCGATATACGGAACTGCAAGCGTCTGGACTGGAGTGTCACCGGGAGGATCTCTGCACACTTGATCTCAGACGGGTGTTCGTTGTGACTGCAACGCTCATCGAGATCATGACTCCAAAACCGTCCCGGCAGATGGAGTATGGGCGATCGCGCTCTGGTGGTTCCGGTGAGTCAAAGGGGGAGCGGACTCCTGAACTTCCCCTGCCCCGGCGCGATCGCGTTCGTCGCGCTGAGCGATGGGAAGGTGCTGTATCTTGGCTGGCCAGCGATCAGGGATAGTTTTACCTCTTCCAGGTTTCCATCCAGTTGGTTATCTACGATACCCCACCCCTGAAGCAGCACTTTACCCGTTTCAGGAGCGTCTGTACTACCCTCGTTTGGTTGGTCGGCGGTATAGACCAGACGATAGCTGACCCTCCAGCTTGGAGTTGGAGCAATGTAGCTCACCAGCAATTCCTGATTGGGCTGATTGAGCAGAATTGTGACACTGCGTTTATCGCCACTGGCGCGGCTGAGTTCCAGAACGTAGCGCAAGTCATCGCCGCTTTGAGAATCGAGGACATCGACTCCGCGTACTTGAGGCAGGCGGTAGGTTCGCAGTGCTGGCGGCTCTCCTTGGTTGCTGCCTGCGGTTAGGATCGAAATTCTTGCCTTCTCCTTTGGACTAATTTTACTGGTCGCGCCGCGAAACGCGCTTGTAGAGCGCGTTTCGCGGCGCTCATTGTTTAAAGCGGCAGAAATTCTGAAATGCTTGCGTAGCAAGCATTTCAGAATTTCTGCCGCGATTTAGTCCAAACTCCAGATGTGAACCTGTAGGCATTTATATCTTGCTGAGATCAGTAAGGGGGAAATTCAATCGTCCCAATCTGGAGGCGAAACGTGCTTTGCTGTCGTGGTTGCAGGAGGCGATCGCAGGCAAATTCCAGGGATTTTGGGGCTGGAAGCTCTTAGAAGTATTGAGCTGAGTTTCGTGCTTTGAGCGATTACACCCCTTTTCACTACATCTGGGTCAGAACCCGGAGAATAAAATCTCCTGTTTAACCTGGCAAAGCCCAGGGGCCACCCCAATTACCGCCTGGTGCCCAGCCCATAGTCTGCACAACACCACCAGCATCAATCATAAAGATATCCAGAATATTCGCCGATCGAGATACAGACGCAACAGTTGCCCCAGCGCGTTGACCTCTGGCATTCAGTCCCCACCAGCCTCCCCATCCATGCGCTGGATTCCATGCAGCTGTGTACATTCTGCTATCCAGGCCCAGTGTGAAAATGTCTAGAAAGTCTGTTGCGCGGCTCACAGCACTGATGCAGCCTCCCGGAGCGGTAAACCCATTTTGGATATGCCACCAACCTTTCCATTGACCACCAGGACTCCATGCAGCTGACATTGTCCGACCAGCGTCATCTGCCACAAAAATATCCAGAAAATCTTGCCTGCGTGAAACTGCGGCAACAGGTGCGCCAGGAGGTGCAGAGATTCCTGGAATCGGCCACCATCCTGCCCAGCCGTGCTGTGTTGTCCAGGCGGCGGTGTACACTCTGCGGTCAGTGCCAACAGTAAAAATATCCACAAATCCACGACGACGACTTACCCCCGTAACGTGCCCACCCGGTGCGGTAACTCCCCCTCGGACCCATTCGCGGGAACGCCACGAATAGAAGTTAGTATCCCCGATTACGGCCATTGTGGCACCGCTTGCTGTTGCGTACAGGACATGGAGCTGGCCTAAGGTACCGGAGACACCAGATACTGCACCACCAGGAACCGCTAAATCACTCGTGTTTAGATTTGTGCCAACCACATCCCGCCAAGGTAACCTCCAAGTGCCGTTAGACAGACGTTCCAGGGCTGCAACAGCACCATCTGCTGTGATGAAAAAGAGATGTGTCTTGCCTCCCTCCGTGACTGCGGCGATGGGTCCACCGTCTGGCCCACTGCCATGAATCGCCCCGCCGCCATGGGCGACCCACGCACTACCCCATCCTCCCTGAGGTTTCCAGGAGCGACTTTGTACAGGAGCCGATCGAACAACCAACAGCTCGTCGGTTGTTGGCACAGCAGCGGCAAGACCAGAGACGTTACGGCTAGGCTGCTGCCAATTCAAGGGAAGAAGATCGGCGATAACCCATGGGTGATCACTTGGGCTTGGATGAGGCAAAGTGCGATCCGACCGCAGCACTCTGAACTGCCCACGGAAAAACAAGTGGTCGTCTGGGCTTGGATTAGACCAGCCGATTCCTCCAAGCACATGCGATAGTCCACTATTTGCGCAAAAACGTGAATATCCGGCTGGCACATGATTACGAGTTGGCTGACCCTGTGCGTCCCACCGTTCGAACCCTGAGTTAAAGTCCCCACCTACAATTACAGGCTCGTTAGTAGGTAGAGACCTAACGGTAGCGGTTAGCTCATCGTGGCTGCGCCCATTTTCGGCTGCATCGTAGGCGGTAAACCGCGTACTAAAGACATGATGTCGAATTCCATTCGCCACAAAAGACACATGGAGCGTGGAGTAGCCGCCGCCATCCCAGTATGCACTGTGCTGAATCCGTTGCTCAAACCTGAGCGGAAAGCGCGACATAACGACCACATTCTTTTCTCCTTGAAAAGCCAGTGTCGCCGCTCGATCTTTCTGAATGTGAGGCAGGCTGATCGCATTGCTGATGTATGACACTTGATCTATGCCGCCCCAAGTTAGCGAATTCCAGACCACAATTTCATTCAGCAGAACAAGGTCTGGCCGCAGTGATGCAAGCGAACCCGCGATGGCATCGAGGGTGCTGAACATACAGATGTTGCTTGTAGCGTTCTTTGGGCACCATCTTTTGCCCTCAGCTATATTCCAGGTGACAACTCGAAGGAATGTCATAGGAGTGATCTCGGAATTGAAGGTGCCTTTGCTTAGGGTACAGGGTCTTTGCCCTCACTGAAGGATCATGATCCTTCGAAGTATTATTAGAGAAACTTTTTCTGCCGATCTACCCAATTCCCGGTGGATCGGCAGAATTTTTCCGCTGATTACTCCAAATCAGATGAATCGACAGAATTTTTTCGCATAATAAGCTTTTTTAGGTGGATCGGTAGAATTTTTCCGTATATCTTCATCCACGCCTTAAATTGAGGAGGGCAGGAAGTATGAAGTCTGCTGGACTCGTGAGGATTCGTTTAGGTTCAGCAATTCCAGAGCCTACCCATGCAGTGGCATTGCCCAAAAGAGGCATTTCCAGCAAGACTGGTGCTATCCAATAACGATGGTTGTGCGGTTGCCCGGTCAAATGAGGTGAAGGCAATGGGCATCAAAATGGGTGCGCCCCTGCATCAGATCCGGCTCCTGGTGCAGCAGCACAACATCCAGGTCTTTTCATCTAATTACTGGACTTTTGACTAAATTTCGACGATTTTCTCCAAAACGCTGACTGCGTCAGCGTTTTGGAGAAAATCGTTGCTAGAATTAAATATGGCACGAAACGCCCTCGCAGAGGGCGTTTCGTGCCATTACAGGGAAAATAGTCAAAACTCCAGTAATTAGGGACTTCCCGGTAAATAATCATCCCATTTTTGGAGAGGGCGGCGAAGCCGCCCTCTCCAAAAATGGGACGGTTTTATTTTTGGAAGTCCCTAAGACGCTGATCGCAAATGAGTATGCCAAGACGCACCCGGAAACAGGTGGGGTGTGCTTGCTCAATGACCCAGAGCAACAGCGATCGCTCCTCTCTGAGACAGAGGTATCGGAATTGTGGGATATCGGACGGCAGTGGACGAAGCTGCTGAACCAGCAGGGCATCACGACGGCGTTGCAACTACGGGATGCAAAAGAGTGGTGGGTGCAGCATTCCTCCGAATAGTTCTGCTCTGGCATCGTACCTGGTTAATTAACTGGGTGCATCCCACTTTTGCAAATTTCCGAACCCAGTTTTGCGAATGGTGCAGGCGAAGCCCGCGCCATTCGCAAAACTGGGATACACCCAATTAATTCTGTTAGCCACATGACAGGCTATCTCAACCATGAGTCAGATGACAATTCTCGAAATTTATGGTGGGCAGCGATTCTTACTTATGGCGAAGGCTGGCACAACAATCATCATGCCTATCCCAATGTGGCAAAAGCAGGCTGGAAGAAGAATTAGTAACAACCTGTCAGTGAGGATCTAAAATAAGACGTAGTAGCCCGTGTTTGAATTCTTAATATTTTGACATTCTAGACCAGGATGTTCGTCTTCTCATGGTCAAGCGATCGCTCCAAGCATCCCCTGCTGGAATTCAACAGGCGAAACGAGCCTTCGCCCTGAAAGGGTGGACTCAGGAGAATTTGGCGGGGGAAGTAAACTTAAAGACTCGTCAGCCGATTTGGCGGTTTTTCACTGGGCAGCCCGTCGATCGTCAGATTTTTCTAGCGGTTTGCTCAATTCTTGACTTGGATTGGCGAGACATTGCCGAACATCCACCTGCAGAGTTTCCTGAACCGGGAGAGAACATTGAGGCAGTGCCTGTAGCTATTACCCCGACGGAGATTGATAGTTTGGTGCAACAGGTGCGATCGCAATATCGAAGTACCATTCAAAACCAGTGTGGTATTTTGCAACTCCTCGACATCAGTCGTCCCGTCAGCATTGATGATATCTATGTAGACGTCAATATTTTAGAAGAAATTGTCAGCCAACAGTGGATTGAGGTTACCAATTTGCAAAACCTGAACCCAACGGAGTTCGATCGGGTGGGCTTAGGCGCAGTTGAGCAATCGCAAATACCGGGAATGCAAGCTGTTGAAACTCACTCGAAACTGCGAGTTGTAGGAAAACCAGGAGTTGGCAAAACGACATTTCTAAAACATCTTGCTATCCAGTGCAATCGAGGTAAATTTGCCGCACAGCAAGTTCCTATTTTTATTACGTTACGAAATTTTGCGGAAGAATCTAGGGAAAGTGGTAGAGTCAGCCTGCTCAACTATATTCGTCATGAATGGGAGATTGCTGGAGTGCCCAATCCCTCTGGGCTTAAAAACTTATTGCAAGAGGGTCGCATTTTACTGTTGCTGGATGGCTTGGATGAAGTACTGAACCAGGATAGTGCAAATGTTTTAAGGGAGATTCGTAAAATCTCAGAAAAGTATCATAAAAATCAATTTGTTGTTTCCTGTCGCACCGCCGCCCAAAAGCTGCAACTGCCAGGGTTTACGGATGTTGAAATTGCCCCGTTTACCCAGGCTCAAATCACCACCTTTGCCCAAAAGTGGTTTGTCGCTCTTGCCAAGCGCAGTCCTGAGACCGGGCAGGCTCAAACCAGACAATTTATGCAAAAGCTGGATTTGCCGGAAAACTGGCAGTTTCGTCAACTGGTGGTGACTCCCCTGTTTTTGCATCTGGCTTGTTGGATGTTTCAAGGTCAGGAAAAATTTCCGGCAAAGCGATCGGAGTTTTATAAACAAGGGCTGGATTTGCTGCTGGGCAAATGGGATGAAGCCAAAGGAGTCGATCGCGATGAGGTCTACCGAGATTTTCGCTTACCTCAAAAGCTGAGGCTCCTGAGCCAGCTTGCCGCCGTTACCTTTGAACAGGGACAGTATTTTTTTGAGCAACGCATCATTGAACAATATATTGAAGAATATTTGCAGACTTTGCCCGGTGCCCTGCTGGAATCAGAAGAACTGCAACTGGACAGTGAAGCAGTACTAAAAGCGATCGAGTCCCAACACGGTATCTTAATTGAACGGGCACGAGGAATTTTTTCCTTTTCTTATCTCGCCTTTCAAGAATACTTGACGGCTCGCAAAATCGTCGCCAGTCATAATCTCCGGGCACTAGAGCAAGCCCTGGAAGGACTGGTTAGTCACATTACCGATCCCCACTGGCGCGAGGTCTTCTTGTTAACGGTTGCCATGTTACGCAGTGCTGATTCGCTAGTGCAGATGATGAAGCAGGAAATTGATGCCCTGGTTGCTCAAGATCCCTATCTGCAAGAATTTTTGATGTGGGCCAGCCAAAAATCTCAGCAGATTCCAGATGAAACCAAAGTAGCTACCAGGCGAGCATTTTATCTAGCCCTTGCCAAAAGCCCGAACACGGCATCTCAATTTGCTTTAGCCAGTACTCTAGATCAAGGGATGTTGTTAGATGCGGCATTGGAGAACTTGCTACGAGAGTTTTCCAACAACCATAGTCAGGATTTTGCCTACGTGAATGTCTGTAGCGAAGCCCTTAACAACATCCTGGTGATGGTTCTGGATGCGGGACTTTATAAGTCTCTGCAACAATTGAAAGACCAGTTGCCCACTCCCAGTCAAGGTTGGGAACGACTACAAGCCTGGTGGCAACAAAATTATCCGGCATGGGTGGAACGCATCAGGGGCGAGATCACCCATTACCGCAATATTCATCACCCCTGGAAATTTACACCTGAGCAGCAGCAAGCGTTACAATGTTACTATGATGCCAACCAACTCCTGATCGATTGCTTGAATAGCAACTGCGAGGTAACATCGGCAATCCGACAAGAAATTGAAGCGACTTTGCTATTACCGCAAAAAGACTTGGAAGATCGAGAATGGCAAGGAGATTGAATGATCCACCATTCGTTTGGGTTTTATGGAATTGCTTTTTTTGGAATTATTCTATTACGCTACTTTCTGGCAGCAGGAGGAACCTATTGGTTTTTCTATTCGCCTTTCAGCCAGGCTTTTATTCATCCTGGCCAACTGAAGCGATCGCCCTCCTGGGATTCGATTCGACACGATATTAGCCTCTCTGTTTTGTCTACTGGGGTGTTTGCGCTGGCAGCGGCATTCATCATGTCAGCATACGGTTGGAACCTTACCCGTTTATACAGCGACCCTTACCAGTATGGGCTGTGGTATTTAGGGTTGAGCTATGGGGTGGTGTTGGTGCTCCAGGATGCTTATTTTTATTTCACCCATCGATTATTTCATCACCCGCTGCTCTTTTGTTGGTTCCATCAGGGACATCATCAATCTCGTTATCCAACTCCCTGGACTTCGTTTGCCTTTGACCCATTAGAGGCGATCGTGCAATCCCTCTTCCTGGTTGGGATTGTTTTTATGATTCCGATCCATTTCATCACCTTAATTGCAGTGCTTGTGACAATGACGGTTTGGGCGGTGGTCAATCATCTAGGAATCGACCGGCTCCCTCTCTCGTTTCCCCATCATTGGTTGGGAAGGTGGGTCATTGGACCAGCCCATCATTCCATACATCACCTCAAGTACACTGTGCACTATGGGTTATATTTCACATTCTGGGATAAACTGCTTGGCACTCAAGATCTTAATTACGAAGAAAAATTTGGTGAGTGTCGAATAGATAAAGATAATTAGACTTAACTAAGTAGATAGGCGCGATTAAGCTTGAAACCCAAAAAGCGATTCCGCCCGCGCAGCGGGCGGAATCGCTTTTTGGGTTTCGACTTTTTCCACGCCCACTTACTTATTTATCTTTGATCACAACTTGTAATTGAGAAAGCAAAAATATGCAATCGTGAAGTGTCTTTACTGGGTGCTGTAGGACTATAACCCTTCTTCAAGACTAAAGTGCCAACCTATGCACTTGCCCCTTGCGTCTAGCATCAAACCCTTGCCCAAGAGGTGGTTCGAGTTCTCCATCTAAAAAATCCTCATCTGGATTTTTGTGAGAAGCATCTATTAATTTGCGTTTTGTATCATATTCAATCAATTCATTCAGGATATAAAACAACCATCTATTATACTGACTAGCATACCAATACCAATTTTGTGTGAAGTTGAATTGAATAGAAGGGGGTCAAGGGGGCGTTGCCCCCTTGTGGGGACTCTGTCCCCATACCCCTCTAATGTGCAGGTTCATATTGAATTGGTATCATACTATAGCTATCCTTTGCAGGATGTGAATGGGGTGCAGGGGTACCCCCCTGTTCCTCATATTGATGAAAAACGCTGTAACACTTGTAAATCTAAGGAACGTATGAGTGAGCATCTGTTCAGAGATGCATCGACAGTAATAACTCAACGCAAGAAATTACAAGACAGAGTTAACTTTTTGATGAGGTAGTTTGATGAGGTAGTATAACCATGAATTACACCGACAAAGAGAAGAAAGCAGTCGTACATCCTCCCAGTGATGGTAGCGAGCTAATCCCTACTGAGGTTCAAGCAAATATACGCCATGAAGCCAGTGCACCGCTTCATGAACCCCTGGCCGCTGGCTACACAGTGGATGATGAGGGAATCGTTAACAACTATGCAATTGAACCTGAAATGTCCAAAGCAGAATATCCCTCCCCAAAACAGCAGCAGCGTTATATCTTCTTGGGGGCAGTTGCTATCCTGTTCGTGTCTTTAGTGGTATGGATTGCCTTTGCGGTCAGTCAGACGTAAATCCCTCTGCTCGTCTAAAATACGTATCTCATTCAATGCTGATTAGTCAAATTGCTTTTTTGGAGGCTTTGATCATGCCATTTACCATTGATTCAGCTCGCTCTATTTTCCCTGATACTCAAGTTGCTGATGTAGTTCCAGCAATTGTTGCCTTATTCAATCAGCTCAATGCTGAAGATCAGTTGGCTTTACTTTGGTTTGCATACACTGAAATGGGCGTGACCATTACTCCTGCTGCAATGCAAGTCGTCAATATGATGTTTGCAGAAACGACTCTGACTCAAATTAAGCAGATGCCTGCACTGGAACAAACACGGGTAATGTGCGACCTGGTCAATCACACAGATACACCCATCTGCCGCACCTATTCATCATTTGGTACCAATGTTAAGTTGGGCTTCTGGTATCAGTTGAGCGAGTGGATGAAGCAGGGAATTGTCGCTCCTATTCCCAAAGGCTATCAATTGTCTGCAAAGGCAACCGAATTGCTCCAAGCTATCCGACAACTGGAAGGAGGGCAGCAGCTCACTGTCTTCCAGGATGTTGTCGTGAATATGGGCTATTCTCCGACGGGCGGTACTGCAAAAGTCCAGGAACCTGTGAGTCCTCAAGAGACTGCCCCTCGAACCAATGTCAAGATTCAGGGGATCAACAATACAACAGTGCTCAGCTATATAGACAACATGAACGCCTTCGACTTCCAGTCGGCTGTGGCGTTATTTGCTGAAGAGGGTGCCCTGAAACCTCCGTTCCAGGAACCGATCGTGGGTCAGCAGGATATTCTCGCGTATATGCGAGAAGACTGCTATGGACTCAAGCTGCTACCCGAACAAGGGGTGACTGAGCCAGCAGAAGGGGACTTCACCCAGATCAAAGTAACCGGGAAGGTTCAAACGCCCTGGTTTGGCGACAAGGTTGGCATCAATGTGGCATGGCGGTTTTTGCTCAATCCTGAAGGAAAGATTTTCTTTGTGGGTATTGACCTATTAGCATCGCCTCAAGAACTGCTGAACTTGGGGTTAGTCCGGTAGACTGCAATGCCAACGTAGTTGACTTGATTGCTCGTCTTAGTCCCTCGCTGGAGCTGGGCGATCGCAATCTGGATTCTGGAGCATCTCTATGTTAGATATCGATGAAATGAACACCAAAGATATCCATGATCTCTTGCAGAAAGTTGGAATTGGTCATCTGGGTTGTGCCCTGGATGGACATCCGTATGTTGTACCCATGCACTACTACTTTGACGATCCAGATATCTACATCTTCACCACCGTTGGAATGAAGACGCAGTATATGAATGCAAATCCGGAAGTTTGTTTGCAAGTGGAAGATGTTCATGATCTCAATCATTGGCGAAGCGTCACAGTGACAGGACGAGCCGAACGCATCACCGAGCAGCAAGACATCGATCGCGTTATGCAGTTGGTCAAACAGCAAAATCCAACCCTTTCGCCTGCGATCAACCGAACGTGGATTGATGTTTGGGGGCGAGCGGAGGTGATGGCGCTCTACCGCATCCATCCCAATGAGATGTGTGGACGAATGACGGATGGTGTTAGTCGTCAGAAGTGATCGAGTTGGGATGTTCTAATGTATTACGTTGTTGAAACTCAAAAATCATTTAAATAAGCATCGACAGACCTGGGATCTGCGGTTTTGCAAAAGTTAATTTTTCATCGAAATCAATCTATTCATGCGGCAGATCAAGCGTTAACCCCTCAGAGTAGCTAATAGAAAAACTATTGATACCATTGGGATCTTTAAATGGGTGATGGCCTCGCTTGTCCAACCGCGCTACCAAAACAATCACCAGACAACCTCTTCCCAACGAAGGGTAGCCAGTTCATCTCCACGGAGTTATTGGTTAACCTAAGCCGGGGAGTCGCTCCCCCGACTCGGCTTCAGAGCCGGACTTGCCCGTTTCCGAGCATCCGACTCCTCTCCAACCTGTTTCTGTGTTAAGAATACCAATCATCGTTGTTGAAGTTGTTTTTGCTTTCAGCGGCAGTGATGGGAACAGGAGTAGGGGCGACTAGCGCTCCGCGCAACTCCGAAGGAAACGTCTTCTCTGGGGATGTCGAAGACCAGGGGTTCACTTCACCCATTGTGAATTGGTTCTTGCGGAGTTGTTGGGCGATCGCGCTTCGGGTTGCATCCATTAGCGTTTATTGCTGTTCTGCCGAAGGGAAGCCTTGATCGGCCCACCGCTGCCGCAGCTCCTGGGTCAACTGCTGAGGTTCCGCTCGACCCTCGTCAGAGTCGGTCAATTGTTCCAATCTTGGGTGGGAGGTATCCTTCAGCCCTTCCTCCAACCAGACGCGTTTTCCCATAGCGTTCTAGATACAGTGCAATATGTCTGCATTGTATTTGAATTGCTTACATCGAGCCATAGGAAGGGGATCATGTTTTGTGTTGTGAGTGGTGATGGGGCGATCGGCTTTTGATATGGTTGAAACTGAAGTAATCCAGATACCCGCATCAGGTTTACCGTTTTGAGCATTCGAATTGGCATCGTTGAAAATAAGTAAGTGGGTGTGGAAAAAGCCGAAACCCAAAAAGCTGTACCGCCTGCGCAGGCGGTACAGCTTTTTGGGTTTCAAGCTTAATCGCGCCTACCTACTGACGTGACTGGAGTCATGCTTTGCGGTGGCTCTAGTAACAGGACTTATCTAATTGCTTTAGGTAGATTTGGTGATGACACAAACCACTGTTCAAATCTGTCACTTCTATCTGTGTCCGACATTGTCTTTTGGGCATCTATGCCAATCAACTTTGTAAGGAAAGTCATTAATGAATGTAGAAACCGTAGATATATCGTGTGTTACATCAGTAACTTTGAGCAAACGAGAACACGAAATTTTGAAGCTGATTGTTTCAGGATGTACGAATCCTGAAATCGCAGCGATGCTGTGTCTCAGTCGCAATACAGTCAAGACTCACGTTCGTGGAATATTGAATAAATTGGGAGCCAGTCATCGGTTGCAGGCAGCGGTAGTGGCGCTGCGAAAGGGAATGGTTTGACGGAGATAGAGCTAAAAAAATGAGTCTCTTTTCAGTGATGCGAATCAAGTTGGGTAAGCTGAAGCCCTGGAGAGTTGGAATCGTAGCGGTTGGCGTTTTAGGAACCGTCGTAGTCGCCCAAAATTTTCTGCGGTCTAATTCTTTGCCCGAAGTCAATCTCGAAAAAGATACAGTGGTGGTACGGTATGACAACCTGCGAATTCAAGTGAATGCGAATGGAGTAGTCCAGCCGATTCGCAGAATTAACATTAGCCCCAGAGATGCTGGACGAATTGTAGAATTGCTTGTGCGGGAGGGCGATCGCCTTCAGGCAGGGCAGGTGATCGCGCGGATGGACGATCAGTCGCTTCAGGCGCAGGTCAGCCAGTACCAGGCGGTTTTGGCGCGATCACAATCTGAACTGGCTGAGCGTCTGGCCGGGAATCGTCAAGAGGAGATCGCCAAAGCTGCAGCGGAAGTGGTTCGTTATCAGGCACAGCTTCAGGAAGCGCGATCGCGCTTACAGCTTGCTGCCTCAAAGTTGAGCCGGAGGGAATTTCTGGCCAATCAAGGGGCAATCTCACGGGAATCGCTGGACGAATCGCAAACAGTAGCGCGGAATGCCCGCGATAATTTAGAACAGATTCAGGCGAGTTTAGCGATGGCACAGGCTGAGTTTGCTCGGCAACAGAGCGGATCTCGGTTGGAAGAAATTGACCGGGCGCGCGCTCAAGTCACAGAGTCTGCTGCTCAACTGCGGTTCTACCAGATTCAGCTAGAGAATACACTGGTGCGTGCGCCCTTTGCAGGCGTCGTCACGCGCCGATTTACCGATGCGGGTGACTTTGTGGCTCCGACAACTTCGGCTTCGACCAGTGACGGTGCGACTTCTGCTTCGATCGTGGAACTGTCGAGTGGCCTGGAAGTAGAAGCAAAGCTGCCCGAAGCGAGTATTGCCCGCATCAAACCGGGGCAAAGCGTGGAGATTCGCAGCGATAGCTACCCCGACCAGGTGTTTCAGGGGCGGGTGCGACTGATTGCCCCCAGAGCGGTGCAGGAAAATAACATTACAACCTTTCGCGTAAAAGTATTGCTGCAAACGGGAAGCGAGACGTTGAGATCAGGAATGAACGTCAAACTGGTCTTTCTGGGAGAACCGATCAAGAATGCGCTTGCCGTGCCACTGGCAGCCGTCATCACGCAGCGCGACGGACAGAAGGCACTTTGGGTCGTCAACAGTCAAGGAGAACCCCGGCTGCAAATAGTCCAGCTTGGCGCAGAAAGCGGAGACCAGGCGCAGATTTTGGAGGGGTTGAAGGTGGGCGATCGCATTCTCCTGAATCCACCCGCCAGCCAGGTGATTCCGGGGGTAGACAATACCGAAGGAACGGGCCTGTAATCCAACTGTTTTTGAGAGGCGAAGCAACAATGAATCCTTTAGAGAATATCAAAATGGCGGTCAAGACACTGGCTGCTAATAAGCTTCGCAGCACGCTCACCGTACTTGGGATTGTGATCGGTAATGCGTCTGTGGTGACAATGATTGGTATTGGACAGGGTGCACAAACGTTTACGCAGGAAAAAGTAGAATCGCTGGGCGCAAATATGCTGTACGTTTTTGCAGGCGGTCAGGAGATTGAGGGCAACAGTGGAAACATACCGCAGTTGCTGCTATCGGATGCAGAGGCGATCGCTGCCCAATCCCCCGCTGTGAAAGTTGTTTCACCGATGATTACCTCCAGCCTGAACCTGAATTACGGTAGCCGCACCGCCAGGGCCAGTGTTCAGGGTGTAACTCCGGGCTTTGTGGTAGCCAGAAATATGAGCATTGCCAGTGGGCGCTTTTGGGATATCGCTGAGCAGCAGCAGGATGCTCCTGTGGTTGTGCTGGGGGCAGAGCTGGCGCAGAAATTATTTGATCGCAGCAGTGCTGTTGGGCAGGATATTCAAATTGGCGATCGCAGTTTCAGGGTAATCGGCGTATTACGGCGAAAGGGTGCATTTTTGGGCATCAATCCAGATGCAGAAGCCCACATTCCCATTACCACAATGGCAAATCAGCTCGTAGGACGCAGAGTCCCTGCTGGTATTGCGATCGACCAGATAGAAGTATCTGCAAAAGATCAATCTCACATTCGTGCCGCCGCCTTTCAAATCACCAATATTCTGACCCGACTGCACGGAAAGAAAGACTTTTCGGTAGCCGCAAACAAGTCGATTCAGGATCTGCTGGGTCAAATTACGGGTGCGTTGGGGGTGATGCTGACGGCGATCGCAGGTGTTTCGCTACTGGTGGGTGGCATCGGCATTATGAACATCATGCTGGTATCGGTGACAGAGCGCACGAAAGAAATTGGACTACGTAAGGCAATTGGGGCACCGGAACAAGCCATTTTGCAGCAGTTTTTGATTGAAGCCGTGATTCTTTCGATTGTGGGTGGCATTATCGGCATTGGCATTGGCTGCGGCGGTGCGATGCTGATTGGTGTTTTGACCCCGCTGAAACCCACGATCCCTTTGAGCGCAATTCTGCTGGCGACGGGCGTTTCTGGTGGGGTCGGACTGGTTTTTGGCGTAGTACCTGCTCGTCAGGCAGCAAAACTGGATCCGATTGTTGCTTTGAGGCAGTAAGACAGACTCAGATTCGCCCCGGTTCTCATCCCCACTGATATTTCCTATGATTCGATTGGAAGCCATTTCAAAAATTTACGGCATTGGAGAAACTACGATTCATGCGCTAGCAGACGTTGACCTCGCCATTAGCAAGGGCGAATATTGTGCGATTATGGGGGCATCGGGTTCGGGCAAATCGACCATGATGAATGTGATTGGCTGTCTCGATCGCCCAACCAGCGGCGCGTATTATTTAGATGGGCAGAATGTGGCGGATTTGTCGAATGTTGAATTAGCTCAAATTCGCAATCTGAAACTGGGTTTTGTGTTTCAGCAGTTTCACCTGCTGCCCCAGTTAACTGCCCTGGAAAATGTGATGCTACCGATGGTATACGCCAATATTCCTGCCGCAGAACGCCGCGATCGCGCCACCAAAGCACTGGTACAGGTGGGTTTGGAGCGGCGATTGCAGAACAAGCCCGCTCAACTTTCGGGTGGGCAGCAGCAGCGAGTGGCGATCGCCCGCGCTATTGTCAACCGTCCACTGCTCCTCTTAGCCGATGAGCCGACCGGAGCGCTGGATTCCCACACCACCCAGGAAATTCTTGATATCTTTGTTGAATTGAACGAGACTGGTATGACGGTTGTTATGGTCACGCACGAAGCAGAGGTCGCCCGCAGCACAAAAAGAGTCATCTGGTTCAAAGATGGGGCGGTGCTGCAATCCCATCTCAATCCTCAAGCGGTAGGATGAAATATGAGGATTACGATGATCAAGTCGTCCAGCCCTTCTCCTCAGTTTCTCCGGCGCACCCTGCAGTATGCCGAATGGGGACTATTACTGATGTTGCTGGTGCTCTATGGCATCGATCAATATTCTTATCCAGTTCAACTGATTCCTGACTTATTTCCTAAAGTCGCAATCTTTACTGCTGTTTTCTTCTCCCTGAGCTTTGTCTTTCCGATTCAGCAGCCCCACTGGCAACGCCAGAGCTACGTTGCGATCGAAATTATTCTGGTTCTAATTGCTCAACTGCTATTGATCGAATTTCAAATTCTACTTTACCTGTTTCTGATCAAAAGCTGTTTCTTGTTGAGTCGTCGGGAAGTCCTGATTACCGTCATTCTCGCAGGTGTCGGATCTGTGTTCTGCAACTTCCTGACGTTGGACGTGATAAAGCAAAAGTCACTTGAACTGATGCGCTCCAGTAGTTTAGAAGAACTCTACAAGCCACAAGTCATTCTGATTAGCAATGTGATCACCTACGTAGGCGTCAGTCTATTTGTCGTGCTGCTAGGATTTGTGATTGTAGCGGAGCGCCAAAGTCGTCAGAGAGCAGAAGCACTGTCTCAAGAAATTGAAATGATGGCGGCAGCTTTGGAGCGCACCCGGATTGCCCGCGATATCCATGATTCCTTGGGGCACTCTCTGACTTCACTGAATGTTCAGCTAGAACTTGTCCAGGCAATGGAAGAACGCGATCCCGCTCGATCTGCACAGGCATTGCAGAATGCTCAACACCTTGCCAGTCATTGTCTTGATGCCGTCAGACTAGCAGTCCAGACTGTGCGTCAGGAGTTTAATTTATCTGCTGAACTCTATCAGTTGATTGCCCCCATTCGGCAGAGCCGTAGCTACACTATCTATACCGCGATCGATCTACCGTCTTTGCCGATGCCAATCAGTCATCAGTTGTTTTGCGTCGTCCAGGAGGGTTTGACAAATATCCAAAAACACAGCGGTGCCACCAGTATCAGCTTGCGGGGGTGGGTTGACGCCAATGCTGTTTTTCTGGAGTTGCAGGATGACGGACAGGGCTTTGATCCTTCACAACCCTGTAATGGCTATGGGTTAGTCGGAATGTATGAACGGGCTCACCTCATGGGAGGTGAGTTGCAGATTGTGAGCGCTGTCGGAGAAGGCACTCAAATACGGGTGATGATTCCACTATGATTCGACTGCTGCTAGTAGACGACCAGGAGATGTTCCGTCAGGGTTTGGCTTCGCTGCTGACCTTGGAGGAGGATCTGGAGGTGATTGGACAGGCGGGGAATGGTCAGGAAGCGATCGCCCTTGCTGAACAACTTCAGCCCGACATCATTCTGATGGATGTGCAAATGCCGATTTGCGATGGAGTGACTGCAATTTGCGAAATTCATCGGCGGTTTCCCTGGATTCGAATTCTGGTGCTAACGACATTTGACCAGGATGAGTATGTTTGGCACTCGCTTCAAGCGGGTGCGCTGGGCTATATTCTTAAAAGTGCAACCTCCAAGCAGGTGGCTGCTGCCATTCGCACCCTCAACGAAGGGTACACCCAACTCGGTCCCACTATTGCCCACAAACTGTTCAACCAGATTAGTTCTTTTCCCTCTGCTGTGAGCGTTGAATCTCAGCATCGGTTTACTGAGCGCGAGCTTGAAATATTGAAACTGCTGGGACAGGGAAAAACAAATCAGGAAATTGCGCAGATCCTGCATCTGGCACACGGAACTGTGAAGAATCACATCAGCCGAATTTTGAGTGAGCTTGGTGTGGGCGATCGCACTCAGGCTGCACTTTGGGCAAGGCAACATGGTTTTTGTTAGTCACAGCATCATGCTAGTAGTCCACCAAAGAAACTTTGCCTGGTTAGTGTGGTGCGCTTCGTGCGCCACACTAACCAGGCAAAGTTTTTCAACCAGGCAAAGTTTGCTTGGCGAACTACTAGTGCAGCGGATAAATAGTTTTCCAAGGGGTGCAGGGGTGATTCCCCCTTGAGAGGGCAGGGGGGGTGACCCTGCTTGGGGGCAAAGCCCCCAAACCCCCTATGTTGCAAAAATTAGTACTCGCAACACTAGTTATTCTATGACAGTTGATCTTCTGTCATATCTACGTTGTCGGTTGCAATACAGGTATCGCAATGGGAGTACGCTACCGCCCTCCCGCCCTGTTCAGCAATGGTTTGGAGAGTTTCTTCATAGAACTCTAGAATTAGCATTGAGATTCTGGGCGAATAATCACGAGAACCACCCATTTCCATGTCCGTGTACTCAACGAGCATGGAGAGAAAATTCACCAGATTGGGAATCACATGACATTGGCAAATTTACTGACACTGTTGAGACTGCTCTGAATCAACAAGGGAAAGAAGCCCGGAGCAGAAATGCTCGTAACTCTAGTTACCAATCTGTTGTGATGTCTGTGAACCAGTTAGTACCACATTTATTTCCTTTAATAGCTTCAGCAGAAAAGACGGTTATTGGTAAAAGAGTAGTCCTAAATTCTCATCGCTCCTTGAGATGTTCCAACTATGAGGTACATAGTGTTATAGATGCTTTAACTAATGTCACACCTGGTGATGCTGCTGATAACAACCTTATCTCAAGATGTGTAGAAGCAGTTTGTCCAAATTTATCTGGCACGTATGAGGTGAGCAGGGCGGCCACCCTCCTGCTTAGGTTAACAGTAGGAGTCAGAAAGGGTAGCCAGATTTACGCCAAGGTCTACAGAACCAGAGAAGCTTTAAATTTTTTGAGCAATTTTCTGCAGCAGTAACGATCGCGCCGAGGTTATAAAAAAATGATCGCCGGGGAACTGGTGCAGTGAGAACTGACACTTAGTGTGAATTTTCCAGGCACTTAACTGCTCAAGGGAAACCCTCGGATCTGCGATTCCACCAAATGCGGTAATTGGGCAAGGTAGAGGACTTTCATCCTGATAACAGTAGGTTTCCAGGAGTTCAAAATCAGCTCGGAGAGTGGGTAGGACGATCGCCATCAACTCGGCATTTTCCAACACGATGCTCGGAGTTCCATTGAATTGTTTCAGTTCATGCAGAAACTTCGTTTGAGTTAAGGGATGGAGTGGAGGATTAGGGTCAGTTAAGTGGGGCGCACGGACACCCGATACGAACAGATGTACAGGCGAGATACTGTAGCTGCGACGCAAAAAACGAGTGACCTCAAAGCTAATCAATCCGCCCATGCTGTGTCCAAACAGGGCAAAGGGGCGATCGCAAGCCGCTAACATTGCCTCAGCGATCGCATTCACCACTGGAGCAAGTCGAGTCATCGCCGGTTCTCGCAGACGGGTTTCCCGTCCCGGTAGTTGCGCTGCCCACACCTCGATTTTATCTGGAAACAATTTTCCCCATTCCCGGAACACCGAGGCTCCACCACCCGCATAGGCAAAGCAAAATAATCGCATCTTAGCAGCGGGTTTGGGATAAGGGCAGGTCAACCAGGCAGAAGAGAGCATCTTATTTTTGAAACCAGAGCTTAAGGGGGCGAGATCGCCACCAGGCGCGGAATGGCAGAAGGAATGCTAGACATACATAATTGTAGTTAGCTCCCGTTGTCAATCCGGTGGCTGGAAATTCTCCCCGCTTAGGACGACAGTAACTTCTAAATATCATATCCAGTACTGGAAAAAATACAGCATAGTTTTTGTTAATGTGCTCCGGTTGGAAAGAATGATGCAATCGGTGATATTGCGGCCCAACAATTACCCCGGTAAAAATTCCTAATTCTAATCGCAAATTCAGATGCACAAACTGTAACCAAAGCAGTTGAATAAAGGCTAGAATTCCAATCTCAATTCCCTGAAATCGAAATAGCAAATTAAGTGGAACTGAAACAAATAGCACCGCTAGTGGTTCTTCTAACCAATGAATCCGTTGTGTGCTGGTAACATTCAGCGATGTGTCGCTGTGATGAAATTTATGCTGTTCCCAAAGTGCTGTGGTGTGTTGCCACCGATGAAACCAGTAGTAGAAAAAATCGGTCAGAAGAAAGTAAAGCAGCGCGACTAACACCCATTGTCCCCCATTTTGGGGTGCGGGAATTGTAATTCGAGGGACGTCGATTTTCTGAAGGTAGGGTACCACCTGACTTAAACCGATCGCCCCCATACCTAATGACAACGCGCTATACACAACATACCAGCGCAAATTAAACCCAATATGGCTGAGGGGTTGATGGCGTTCAGCGGGGCGCAGGCTTTCAATTGCCATGAAGATGCCGTAGATCACAAAAACCGTAGCGAGATACCTAGCAAATCCGAATAGTCCTTGCAGCCATTCCATAATTTAGGTAGTAAAGCTCATTTTATTTAGATTGTAAAGGCATTTCAGAGGAAGATGATAGGTTGTGCAAAAATTGCACGTTTTTAAAAGCTGGTTATTGAGTTGTAGAGACCTCTATCGCCTGATTGACTGACAAAACTCCTGAAACCCCGATTCCTGCGTAGGTTGGGTTAGCGACAGCGTAACCCAACATAACCGCTGCTGGTGTTGGGTTTCACGCTGTTCAACCCAACCTACGGTAAAATCTGTCAGTCAATCAGCTCTATCGCTTCATCGGCAACTGTTCCATAATAACGATGCTCCTTTCACTCAGGAATTTTATGCCTCAGGTTAAACCTGGATCGCATCTGCCGAATCTACCACCTCAGGTGTGGGTGCTGGGCTGGGTTAGCTTTTTGATGGACATCGGCTCAAAGATGATCCAGTCTGTTTTACCGCTGTTTTTGGTTTCAACGTTGGGTGCCAATTTGGTCAGTGTTGGGGTGATTGAGGGCATGGCAGAAATGACAGCAGCGGGTTTGAAGGTTGCTTCAGGGATGATCAGCGATCGCGGTGGACCACAGCGAAAATGGTTGGCAGTTTTGGGTTACGGGTTTTCAGCCGTGATGACCCCGCTTTATGCGATCGCTTCCAGTCCCGGTTGGGTTTTGGCGGCCCGCATGGGCGATCGGGTGGGGAAGGGGATTCGGGTTGCCCCGCGCAATGCTTTAGTGGCAGATGCGACCCCAGAGTACCAGCGCGGCGCGGCTTACGGCTTACGTTATACCATGGATACAGTTGGGGCGTTGCTGGGGCCGATCGTGGCAACTGGACTGTTGGCAGTTTCAGGGCAAAATACTCGCCTGGTATTCTGGATGGCGATGATCCCTGCAGGTTTTGCGGTAGCAGTTTTGATTGGGGGGATTAAAGCCCCGTCCAACCCAGGAGTTTCATCAGCAAAATTCTCATCGGCTAACCCCTCATGGCAACAGTTGAAACAGTTGGGTGTTGCCTACTGGCAGATAGTTGGAGTGGCTTTCCTATTCAACCTGGGTAACTCTAGTGATGCATTCTTACTGCTCAAGGCAGACAGCGTGGGGATTGCCTTTGCCGTAGTGCCGCTCGTTCTCACGGTGATTCACCTGGCTTCTGCCATCAGTGCCTATCCTGCGGGCTGGTTGTCCGATCGCCTAAGTCGGCAAGGCGTATTGTTGACCGGACTGGCACTCTTTGCCTTGACCTATGGCGGATTTGCGATCGCCAACCAACCCTGGCAAGTTTGGTTGCTTTTAGGCTTGTACGGCTTGTATCAAGGCATCACTCAGGGGGTATTGCTGGCAATGGTAGCGTCTTGCATTAGTTCAGAATTACGCGGAACGGCGTTCGGATTGCTCAGCTTAATCACTGGAATTGCGTTGTTAATTGCCAGCATCTGGGCAGCATGTCTCTGGCAACAGGTGGGAGTCTGGGCAGCTTTTGGACTCGGCAGTGTCGGTGCGATCGCGGCAATGATCGGTTTGCTGCTATCGGCCCGATTGGGGACTGTCACTCGTTGAAACAAACGGCTTTAGGATAGGATAAAGCCTTCTCCAGTCAATGTTTACACAATTTCTCTACCGATATTTCATTGCCATGAACTCTACTTTTCCAGCAAACGTCAATGAATCGGATTGCCGCTACTGTTCCGTTGTGTCTAAAGCCAACGGAGAAGACCCGATCGGTAGTGCCAGCCCGGTCGATGAGTGGCTATTGGTGGAAGTGCCCCATCCCTGGAATAAACAGTTGTGGGCAGATAAACCAGACTATCAACCCCTATTGCAACAGGTTGAGAAGCTAACCTCTCAGCCAGAGCGTTACCTGAAAACTCGGCTACTCGCGATCGCGCCTGATAAAGCGGAAAGCAAACCGGATGGAATTCAGATTTTTTACTATGTCCGTCCAGCGCGATCGTTTACTCAATACGTCAAGCAAGCGTATTGTATTCCTCTGGCTCAGTCTGCCAGTTTAATTGCAGCATTGCTCTATGATTCCCATAATTTAGACCCATTTCTGCCCTATCAGCAATCAACCGCACACATCCGAGAATTGCTGATTTGCACCCATACTCACCATGACATTGCCTGTGGACGTTTCGGTGCGCCACTCTATTCACTCCTACGACGACAGTATGTACCAGCCAGTCAGGGAACTCTGCGGCTCTGGCAAACCAACCACTTTGGCGGACACCGATTTGCACCGACCCTGATTGACTTTCCGACAGGGCAGATGTGGGGGCATCTGGAACCTGACATGCTGGATGCCTTGATTAATCGGCAGGGGGCAGTTGCAGCCCTGCGATCCTATTACCGGGGTTGGTGTGGCTTAGGCAAGTTTGAACAGATCGTGGAGCGTGAAATCTGGCAGCAGGAAGGCTGGAATTGGCTGGATGTGGCTAAAACTGGGCGATTAATAGACTGGGATGAAAAAAACGCTGGGCGATTCTTGGCCCGCCGACTGTTGCAATGGTTGCCCTCCCAACGAGTTCAACGGTTACTCAAAGCATGGCAGCAAGAGGCAAGTTGGGCACAAGTTGAACTTGAGTTCACACACCCGAATGGAACTTCAGGGGCTTACACCGCAATGGTTAAAGAGAATGGCACGGTTACAACCAGGTCTAACTCAGGCGAATCGGTGCCCTTTAAAGAACAGCCTCAGTATCAAGTCACATCACTCTATAAGCAATCGGGTAGTCATTGATCATCCCTGAACACAGCTAACCTAGCAGTTCAATCAATTCTAGGGGCTTGCCATAAAATAAAATCCCAGTAAAATCCCAGTTTTCGTTTGGCGCG
>CAZVXA010000044.1:0-14331 GCA_964630955.1 uncultured bacterium
ATAGCAGTTCTTAGAGCCTATCCGAAAACCCAAATTCTGGCAGGCGCGACGCTACAGCGTCGCGCCTGCCAGAATTTGGGTTTTTGGTTTTCGGATAGGCACTGAGTCTACAGTTTTCGCAAATTGGTTATGAACAGGGGGCAGTGCCCCTGCACCCCGTTCACATCCTGCAAAGGATGGGTATAGTTCAATGCAAGTTTTTGGAGTGCGCACCGCGCACTCCAAAAACCTGGGCTTTCTCTATAAAATTGTCTCGATCACCTGATTGGCAAGGAGTACCTGATAATCCTCCCGGTGACGAATCAGGCGATGCTGATTGCCCTCCAGCAGCACCTCAGCGGGGCGGGGGCGATGCAAAAAGTGCGAAGACATGGCGTAGCCATAGGCACCCACATCCAGTATTGCCAGCACGTCTCCTGTTTTGAGTTTCGGTAGTGGGCACTGTCGGCCCAGATAATCACGGGAATAGGTAGTGTTACCGCAGACATCGGTTAAATAAAGTGCGTTAGAATCGGGAGCCAGCGCCACAATCTCGCGGTAACCGCCGTGAACCGAGGGAACCGACAGATTGGCAACCGTTGTGTCTGTGCCGACAATCTGGCAATCGCCTTGCCATTTCACTGAAACCACCCGCGCCAGCAGCGTTGCACATCCGGCGATCGCCGCCCGCCCCGGTTCGATCACCAGATCAATTGGACGCTCTAATTGGTGCAGCGCCTGAGTCAGCGCTGCACCAAACTGATGCCAGTCGAACGCCGCAGCCCCGTGGCGGTAAGGATAGCCAAAGCCGCCACCAAAATCGAGATAGCGCCAGTCAGGGATTTGCTGGGCAATCGTGAGAATGCGATCGATGGCCTGAGTAAATGCCTGCGTTGCGTTTGTGCCGGTGCCCCGGTAGAAGTGCAGCCCCGTCAGTTTCAGTCCGGCCCGGTGAGTGATGGCGATCGCCTCCTCAAATTCCTCTGGACGCACCCCAATGCGGCTGTCTCCAGTAAGTTCCGGCAGGTTCAGACGCAAACCAAGACGCAGCGCAGTCTGATCCACGCTGCTCCTCTCTTTGTAAGTTCGACAGCAAAGCTGTAGCTGCGACAGACTGTCCAGATTGAGTGTGGCGATTCCCCAATCTCGTAATTGTTTCATCTCAACATCGTTCAAATTACTGCCGCTGTAAATTATCTGATGGGGCGAAAAGCCGGCCTGCAACCCCAGAAAAACGTCACCCGGTGTGTTGGCATGGAGTCCCCAACCCGCCTCGCGCACGATTCGGAGCAGGGCAATATTCCCGTTCGTGACGCTAGCAAAATGAAAGTGCGTGTGGGGATAGGGAACCGATTGGGTGATGTGGGTCAGGTTCTGACGCAGGCGATCGCCCTCATAGATGTACAGGGGTGAACCGTAAATGTCGAGCAAGTGTCGAGCAGCTTCGGGGTTGCTTACCAGAGATCTCTCCATCGTCGTACCTCACGCCAGAATTGAGGGGGAAGCCAGAAGGGATGGTTCCAGGAACGGGGGGACTGGGCGTCTCCCAGATTCGTCACCCGCCATGCCTGCCACATCAGCAGCAACCAGAGGCATTCCCCGATGCGTCGCCCCTGAATGTCTGCTCCCAAACGGCCCGATGCAAGCTGGGCCGCAACGTGGGGTTGCAGATGAGACTGTGCCCGGAGCGTCGCCGGATTGAGCCAATCGCCCAGATCGCGCCATAGTTCATTCAAGCACCACAGGGTTAAGGGAACCCCCATGCCGCGCTTCGAGCGCCAGACGATTTCCGGCGGCAGCCAGGGTTCAACTGCCCGCTTCAGGATGTACTTTTCACAGGAGCCGCGCAAACAGAGTTCTCCCGACAGGCGAAACGTCCACTCTGCCAGCGGCAGATCGCAGAAGGGCGATCGCACCTTTAACCCGTGAGCAGTCGCCAGTGCGGTTGCTCGTGGCTGAATGTTCTGTGCGCCCTTCAGCATCAGGTTTGCTCGTCGGAGGCGGTGCAGCAGCTCGGTAGAAAACTGCGGGTCGAGTGCTTCCTGTAGCCAGTCAATGGGATTCATCAGGTTGCATTGAGCGGCAAAATCGAGCTGAAAAATCTGGCGTTCGTGACCGTGCAGCCGATGAAATGTTTTGAGGTACTGCGCACTGAACGGGTCAATTGAGCCACTGTCGGGTCTCACGGCGCTGTAAATTCCAGCGGCAATCAGGGGTTTGTTGGGCCACCCAGCAAAGAGCTGATCGCCATGCTCACCGTTGAACACCACGGCAGTCTCTTGCGCCGCTGCCTGATTCAGCAGGTAAAGCGGAACCGTTACGCCGTCGCCAAAGGGGAGGTCGAGCGCTTTTGCAGTGGGGGCGATCGCCCTGCGAATCTGCTGCGGCGTAGCATCTACCTGGGTGAGGGGAATGTTGAGAAACTGAGCCACCTGCTCGGCATAGCCCAACTCTGAACGATCACCCAACCCAAAATCCAGCGAATATGCCCGCACCTTTAGCCCCATCTGCACCAGCAGCGCGGCAACAACCGAGGAATCCAGCCCACCGGACAAAAACACGCCAACTGGAGTGTCGTCCAAATCGGCAACCTGGCGGCACACTGCGGCTTTCAACAGCGTTTGCAGTTGCTCAACTGCAGTTGATTCGTCGTGGATCGGCGGCTCCCGCTCCTGCCAGGGGGGCAACTGTATCTCCGATCGCGTCAGCTTCGCTCCCTCCCACCGCCAGATCTGCGGCACACCTGCCGGGACTGCATGAATGCCCCGGACAGGTGTGAGCGGAGTAGGTACGTAGGAAAAGCAGGTGTAGCCGTAGAGCGCTGCCGGGTCAATTTCTGGATTCTGCGGCAGCAAAAGCTGCAACCGGGAGGCAAACCACACGGTCTGCTGCCGCTGCGTCCAGTAAAGCGGAACACGACCAAAGCGATCGCGCCCCAATTCAAGCTGTACTGCTCCACTTGTGTGAATGAGGCGAATCCAGGCATCGGGCAGCAGTGAACTGTCAGACTGCTGGTTCGTGGCAATTCCTCCAGCGGATAGGGCGATGTGAATCTCCTGTTCCGGTTGCAGCGGTTCGAAGCCTTGAGTTGAGTTTAAGGAGGCGATCGCCCAGCAAATCTGCTCTGGCGCATCAGGACACGCAAATTGTCCCTGCCGAATGGCCTGATGCTTCAGCCCGCACCGTTGCAGCGTCTGGCGCAGTTGCTCTAACGCACCGGATTGCCCTACGCCGCAGTAGCCCACTAGGGGATGCGGCAGATCTGTCTGCGGTGAACCTGGCGAATCTGGCATACCCTTACTGCACCTGAAACTCTGCCGTGTCCAGCGGACGATCATCCAGGAACATTTCCACTTTCCAGGTTCCCGGTGTTGCACCGGTATCGAGTGGCAGGCGACAGTGGGTCTCCCAGACAGAAGTGGTGATGGTCTGAGTCTGGTAGCGATTTTCCCGCACGATCGCCCCAGAGGGATCGGTCCAGTTGCATTTGAGGGAGAGGCGATTACCTACCGGAACCTCGCTCAGCGTCACGCGATAAAAGATTTCAGATACCTGCTGACGGTTAACCGCTGTGAGACGCACGCTACCCTCCTGGGGCAGGGTAATGCGGTCTTGAATTGCCGTAACTCGCGCCAGCGTTGACCGATGCTGCTGAAACCAGAACAGGCCACCTGCAATAACCGCGATTCCTACCGCGACCGTAGATATCCAAAGACGGCGGTTGCGCTCCTCACTGCGCTTTACGACTTCCTGATGATTGATGCGCAGAATTGCCTCATCCAGCATCTCTGGCGGCAGGTTTAACGCCTCAAGAATCTGTTTGACATCCTCCCGATCAAGCCTTTCTTCTCGCTCTTTGGTCATTCGTCCCACTTCTGCGACGATTTTACAGACCTGTTCTTCTGTAAGTTCAGACGACATATTGCCTTCACCAGGTGAGCAACATTACCCACAGTTTAACCAAACTCACCATGTAATCAAGTACTGGACTTTTGACTAAGAGCCTATCCGAGAGACCAAATTCTGGAGGGCGCAACGCTACAGCATCGCGCCCTCCAGAATTTGGTCTCTCGGTTTGCGGATAGTTACTAAGTACTGGGCTTTTGACTAAACTGCACCGAATTTTTTGAAAAGCTGACGCCGTCAGCTTTTCAAAAAAAATCGGTGCTAAAACCAAAGATGCCGAAAAACGCTCTCTTAGAGAGCATTTTTCGGCATTACAGGAACAATAGTCAAAACTCCAGTAAATACAGCGCTTTGTGCTGAGATCGAACCAAAGTTTTTGTTGAGAGCCCTGCGGAGCGCGGCTCTCAACAAAAACTTTGTACCTCACGCGCTTGCAAAGCGCTGTAAGTGGGCGTGGGAAAAGTCGCAATCCCAAACGCTTAACCGTGCTGGTCACGTTTCAAATGTCCGACTGGTGGTTGTCACAACAAAACGTTACCCTCGATTTACAACCATATTACCGTATAGTAGTATAATCAATATTAAATCAACTATGGTTCTTGCGAGGAAGCCGATATCGGGCAGGGGGGGAAGCTTTCGGTGCCCCACTCACCCATCCAACAAGATTGTGATACCAGTTGCAGTCTGGCAAGGATTCACCTAATGTTCCGGGGCTGAGTCCAGAGGACGGATATACCCTAACGAACAGCGATCGCACATTGGCATATTCAACACAACTCCTGGAGATGAAATCATGGTGATGGACAAACTATCCCCTTCCCCCCTTCAGCCCCCGCCTTATCTGGCGCAGGCTCGCACGATCGCCCTGGTGGCCGGATTGATGGTGGCTTCCGGGGGCGTCGGGTGGTTTCTGAGTCAATCCCGATCAGAGCCGCAAGCTGCGATCGCTCCTGCATCAGCAACGGCGGTTGCACCCGTGTCGATCGAAACGACGGTTGTCCGAATGCAGCCCGTGGCTGCCAATCGGGTATTGACTGGAACCGTGGAACCAGTGGAAAGCGTCACCCTGACCAGCCGGGTAATGGGACAGATTCGCCAATTAACAGTGCAAGAGGGCGATCGGGTGCAGGCTGGCGATCGTCTGGTGGTAATTGATGTGGCCGATCTCCAGGCCCAGGGAAACCAGGCTGTTGCCGGGGTAAATATCGCCCAATCCAATTTCCAGACGGCCCAGGCACGGGTGCAGGAATCTCGTGCGCAGTTGGTCGAAGCCGAAGCCCAACTGGCGGAAGCCCAGCTCGAACAGCGCCGGATGCAGATGTTGCGGTCTGAAGGGGCGGTGAGCCAACAACTGCTGGATCAGGCCAACACACGGGTACAGACGAACCAGGCACGAATTCAGCAAATCAAGGCTGGGATCAACCAGTCCCAGGCGGTGATGAACCAGGCGCAGGCGCAGGTCCGGCAGGCGCAGGCGCAGGTCAAACAGGCGTCTGCCAATCTCAATTATGGAACGGTGGTGGCTCCCTTTAGTGGCGTGGTCACCCGCAGACACGCCGAAGTGGGAGCGATGGCGGGTGCAGGGCAACCACTGGTGACGCTAGAGAGTAGCGATCGCCTGCGCTTCAGTACCCAGGTGCCAGAGTCGCTGATCACTCAGGTGAAGCAGGGGCAGCCGGTATCGATTCGTCTGGATGCGCTGAATCGGAGCGTGTCTGGAACGGTCAGTCAGATCATTCCTTCTGCGGACCCCGTTAGCCGCAACTTTACTGTAAAGGTCGCCTTAAATAAGGTCTCAGGTATCATTCCAGGGATGTTTGGCAGACTCCAGTTAAAAGATGAGGCCGCTGCTGCGCTGGGAGAGCGATCAGCCCTGGTGATTCCTCAGTCGGCAGTGGTGCAGCAGTTTGGCATCACGGGGGTCTATAAAGTTGAGAACGGGCAGGCGGCCTTTCAGCCGATCACGACCGGCGAAACGCATGGTTCCGATATTGAAGTGTTTTCAGGGGTGGCAGAGAACGATCGGTTGGTGCTCAACCCTTCCTCTAGCCTGAAAAACGGTACCCCGGTTCAAGTTAACTAATTCGCGTCATTCGAGCAGTTTTCAGCCTCAACACCCCTGCCATGTCCCAGACCAACCCCTCCCAAAACTACAGCATCATTGGACGAATTACCGCCTATTTCATCAATTCCCAGTTGACCATCCTGGTGATCGCGGCCCTGGTGATTTTTGGTCTGGGAGCCGTGATGCTGACCCCCAAAGAAGAAAACCCCCAAATTGTCGTCCCGGCAGCGGAGGTGTATTTGCCCTATCCGGGAGCCTCCGCTGAGGTGGTCGCCGAGATCTTAACCACGCCGATCGAGGCAAAACTGCGGGAGTTGCCAGGGGTGGAGCACATCTACTCGGCCTCTCAAGATTCCAGTGCCAAAATTACCGTCCAGTTCTTTGTGGGGCAAAACTGGGAAGACTCCCTGTTTAAGCTGCAAAACCACCTGTATAGCCATCAGGATTTGCTACCGCCGGGGGCGAACTATCTGGTGAAGCCCGTCATTATTGACGATGTGCCCATCGTGACGTTGACCGTCACCGGCAAAAACTACACTGATAATCAACTGCGGCGTGTTGGGGAACGGCTGCTGGAAGATCTGCGCAGCATTCCCAACACCGCAAACCTGACGATCACCGGGGGACACCCCCGCGCCATTCGGGTAGATCTTGACCCTGACAAGCTGGCCAGCTACAGGCTGTCTCCGGGGCAGGTCACCCAGCGCCTTCAGGGGGAGAATGTGCGTCTGCCTGCTGGGGATGTATCCGTTGGCGACAATCGCCTGTTCATCGATGGCGGTAATCTGTTTCAGTCCGCCAATGATGTCGGAGAAATTATCGTTGGTTTTGCGCCGGGTTCCACCTCCCCAATTTATTTGCGCGATGTCGCAAACGTAGTGGATGACTTTGGCGATCGCACCACCCTTTCCCGCATCCACTACCGCCAGGACTGGGATGTCAGCAACCCTTACCCTGACCCCAAAGCCCAGGCAAACGGAGAATTTATCGCCCAACCTGCGATCACCATCGGCATTGCCAAACAGAAGGGCACAAATGCGGTCACCGTGGCTCAGCAGATTTTTAAGCGCGTTGAGGAACTAAAGCCGCAGTTACCACCCGGAATTACGATCGCCGTCACCCGCAACGATGGTCAAACTGCCGCCAGGGCCGTCGGCGACCTCTATCAAAGTTTAGGGCTGGCAATTCTGACTGTTGTCGGCCTGCTGGTGATTTTCCTGGGCTGGCGCGAGTCCATGATCGTGGCGTTTGTGATTCCGCTGACCCTGGCCGGCACCCTGGCGGTGGGCTGGCTCTCTGGACAGACGATCAACCGCATCACCCTGTTTGCCCTGATTCTGGCGCTGGGAACTCTGGTGGATGATGCGATCGCCGTTACGGAAAATATTCACCGCCACTTTGAAGAAAAGCCGGATATGACCTGGCGAGAGAAGACGCGGGCGGCGATCGAAGCGGTGAACGAACTGGGAACGCCCATCATTCTTTCCACCATTACCGTGATTCTGGCCTTCGTTCCGATGGCTTTTGTGACGGGGATGATGGGGCCATATATGGGACCGATCCCGTTTAATGTCCCGGTGGCGATGCTCGTCAGCACCACGCTTGCCCTCACCGTCACTCCTTTTCTCGCCCTACGATTGATTAAGATTAAGCGCCATCCCAGCGGGGAGAGTAGCCCAACGGCAATCGAAAACACGCGTATTTACCGCTGGTATCACCGGGTCATGGCTCCCCTGCTGGATTCTGCCAGCCGTCGTCGGTTTGTTTTGTTCTGCATTACGGGGCTGCTGCTGGCTTCCTTCATTCTGCCGCTGACCCAAAGTGTCAAGTTTCGGATGCTGCCGAAGGCGAATAAGGACACCTTCCTGGTGCAGTTGGATGCGCCTCTGGGAACCGAGTTGGTAAGGACCGATCGGATGATTCAGGACATTGAGGCAGTCTTGCGACAGACACCGGAAATCACCAACTTTGAGACCTATGTCGGGGTGGGTGCGCCCATTGACTTCAACGGAATGCTGCGCGGCGCGACCGATCGCATTGGGGAACACTTTGCCGATATCCGCGTGCATTTGACGAATAAAGATGCCCGTTCTGCTCAATCGGAGGGAATTGTTTTCCGCTTGCGTCCAACGTTGACCGAAATTGCCCAGCGGCAGAATGCGATCGTCAAACTGGTGGAAGATCCCCCTGGGCCTCCCGTACGTTCGACCATGCTGGCGGAGATCTACGGTCCTGATTACCCCACCCAGAGGGAGCTGGCTAAACAGGTGAGGCAGGTGTTTGCCCAAACGGACGAGGTGGTGGATATCGATGATTCGGTGAAAAACCAGATGCCCCAGATGCGGCTGGTGGTCGATCGCGAGAAGGTGAACCGTGCCGGACTGACAACCCAAGACATTGCACAAACGTTAAATATGGCGATCGCTGGTGCCCAGGTTTCGACGCTGAAGGTGCCGGGAGAACTGTCACCTGTGGCGATTCAGGTACGGTTTGCCGATACCAATCGCCAGAGCATTGATGACCTCACCCGAATTCAACTCCCTACGGCAAACGGTTCATTGGTTGCGTTAACAGAACTCGTTACCTTTAAGCCGAGCGTGGTGGATCAGCCGATTCTGCACAAAGATCAGCGCCCCGTCACCTATGTCATGGGTGAAATGGGCGATCGCTCCTCGGTTTACGCGGTTCTCGATCAGCTCATCTATTTCTTTCGCAATCCCCTGCCCCAGGGTTACTGGATTCAATGGGACGGGGAGTGGAAATTGACGCTGGATGTGTTCCGGGATCTGGGGCTGGCAATGCTGGTGGCTGTTTTGCTGATTTACCTGATTCTGGTAGGGCAGTTCCGCAGTTTCAAAGTGCCGCTGATTATTCTGGGTAGTATTCCCCTGGCCCTGATCGGGATTCTGCTGGCTTTTGCAGTCAACGGCGTTTACTTCAGTGCCACCGCCATGATTGGGGTGATTGCCCTGGCGGGGATTGTGGTTCGCAATGCGATCGTCCTGCTGGAATTTGTCGGTGACAAACTGAAGGAAGGGTCAGGCTTGAAAGCATCGATTCTGGAAGCTGGAGCGGTGCGCTTTCGGCCAATTTTGCTGACCAGTGTGACGACGATGCTCGGTACCCTTTCCATTCTCAATGACCCGGTATGGTCGGGGCTGGCGTGGGCGCTGCTGGGCGGGATGTTGACCTCCTCAGTGCTGACGCTGTTTGTGATTCCCCTGATGTACTATGGCGATCGCGCCCGACATCAACCGGATCATGATTCTCTGGAAGCGACAGATCGGTCTGAAGCGCCCCCCCATTACAGCGAAACGATGACCTGAACAAAATCACTCCAGAGCCGTTTCCAATTGGGGACGGTTATTGGGGTTTCAAGTTCTTCCAGGCTTCTTCATTCATCACTAATTAGCTATATAGTGCTAAAATGTAATCTGCTGGTGCGATCGCTTATGAGGCAAGTTGTTTATGTCGAATCAACCGATTATCAAAATGCTTTATCGCCTGCTGATTCCTTTGGGGTTGGTGCTCCTGGTGGTCTGCTTATATCCTGGAACCGCCCTGGCTCAAACCGACCCGGCAGAACTCTCAAAAGCCGTCCAGGAGATTGAGCGTCTGGATGCAATGCGGTCTGGGCTGGCTTCTACCTTAGAAGGCAGAAGCGAGGAACCAACGCTGCAAACGATGAAAGAAGTTTGCCGTCCGGTAGGGATGCGGGCATCTGAGTTAAGCCAGGAAAACGGTTGGCAGGTCAAGCAAATTGCAACGAAGTACCGGAACCCTGCCCATGCACCCGATAACCTGCACGCTAGAATCGCGTTAGCCAAGTTTCAGAATGACCAGGGATTAATGGGCTTCTGGGATCGGGAAACGATCAATGGACAACCGGGGACACGCTACTACCGCCGCATTAACGTAGAACAGAGCTGTCTGGCCTGTCACGGGCTGAAGAATCAACGGCCCTCATTTGTAAAAGAGAACTATCCGCAGGATCTGGCTTACGATTTTCGGGTTGGCGATCTGCGGGGAATGTATGCCGTTTTCATCCCTGATGTGAAAGCCGCTCTTGAAGAAGCACTACAAGAGTAGCGATCGCCTTACGGCCAGTTCCACTTGAATGGCCTACAAGTTTTGGTTGAGAGCCGCGCTTAGCGCGGCTCTCAACCAAAACTTTGTACCATATGCGCTTGCAAAGCGCTGTACAGAGATTTGTGAGAATTGAGGATCAGACTTAAACCCACCAGGGTTTTTCTCCAGTACGGGGGTCTGTTTCTGTCCAGGGTGAGATCAGGATACTGTTGTCGATCACAGCAACCTGAACAATTTTGAGCGGGAGCGGGGCTGGACCACGAATTACCGTTCCATCGGGGGCGTAGAGAGACCCATGACAGGGACATTGAAACTGCTGATCGGTCGGATTCCAGGGAAACGTGCAGCCCAGGTGCGTACAGTTATCCACAATTCCCATCGCATCCAGAGTGTTATCTCCTTTAACAATCAGGTAGGTGGGTTCTCCTGCCAGACCGGCAACTAATGCACGGGTTTCCGGTGCTTCTGCCAGAAGTTGGGTGGCTGGAATGGGGTTCCCCAGGATATCTTTTGCGAGAATCGCGCCTCCCTGTCCGGCAGCTTCTGCAGGAGGCATGAAAAATTTGCCAGCTGTATAGAGTGCAGAACCAGCAGTAGCAGCAACAGTCGCTCCGGTCAAAAAGTTGAGGAGCTGTCGTCGAGAGAGAGAGGGACTGTCGAGTGGAAGGCTATTATCCATGATGGCCTCTTTGTGAAAGTATGAATGGCTGAATGCTTTTACAGCTCACGATTTGGTTGGCTGGTGTGAGATTCCAGGAAGCGAAAGGAACCCCAAAAGCCAACTAGAACCATAAAACGAGCACCACAACCCAAGGCTTGTAATAGTTTTCTGTAACCTTCTTTAATATAACTGATTAGCCATATAATCGCAAAATGAATTAAATGTGTCATTAAGATTAAAGATTTTCTTCAATTGGTTCGACTGCTGCGATCGCTAAGCAATCCCGTCACTTGTCGCTTTGTTCATTTGAGGCAAGCGATCGCGATTAGCTTCTGCAAACGGTTTTTCGGCTAGCCAACGTTCAACGTCAACTGCTGCCATACAGCCTGTACCTGCTGCTGTGATTGCTTGTCGATAGGCTCCAGCTTGTACATCTCCACATACAAAGACTCCTGGCAGATTCGTGTGTGTTGAACCTGGATAAGTCTGAATATAGCCCCGTTCATTCATCTTCAGCCATCCTTGAAAAATTTTTGTATCGGGCTGGTGTCCAATTGCCACGAACATTCCTGAAACAGCGAGTGTAAATGTCTCTCCGGTGACAATATTTCTCAGTTGAAGTCCTTCAACTTCATTGTCCCCTAATACATCTACAACCTCTGTATTCCAAACAAAGGTTATTGTGCTGTTGGCAAAGGCTCGCTCTTGAACGAGCTTCGTGGCTCGTAACGCCTCGCGGCGATGAATAATATAGACCCTGGAGGCAAACCGGGTCAAAAAGAGGGCTTCTTCAATGGCAACATCTCCGCCACCGATCACTGCAATATCCCGATCTTGATAAAAAGCGCCATCGCATGTCGCACAAACCGAAACCCCTCGTCCAATCAGTCGTTGCTCATTACTGAGTCCTAAATACTTCGCTGAAGCCCCAGTCGCCACAATAACAGCATCAGCCAACAAAATTTTGTCCTCATTGACAGTGAGTCGAAACGGGTGCTCAGAGAAGTCAACGGCTGATATAGTGCCGTCGTGCAGCTCTGCTCCCATCCGAACTGCCTGTACCTCCATATTCTGGATAAGTTCTGGGCCAGGAATTCCGTTTGCAAAACCGGGGTAGTTTTCAACAATCATTGCAGTGTTTAACTGCCCCCCCGGTGCCCCCTGGATTACTAGCGGTGCTAGATTAGCACGTGCGGTATAGATTGCAGCCGTTAATCCCGCTGGCCCAGAACCAATAATGACAACGGATCGGTGTTCAAAATTAGTGGAATAGGTTGAACTCATCGGATTCATCTTAATTACCTTGACGAATTACGAAATTTTTATGTCAGATCCGCTTGATTGCTTTCGAAGAGGGGCGTGGGGCGGTGCTCTACACAGGGGCACACCCCCTCCACCCCTGCATCCCGTCTTAACAACCGTGCATACATCTACAGCGCTTTGCAAGCGCGTGTGGTACAGAGTTTTTGTTGAGAGCCGCGCGACTCTCAACAAAAACGTTGGTTCTATCCCAGCTCCAGCGCAAAGCGCTGTAATACTATATTTAAATCTTATAACCGATTAGTTATATGGTTAACAAAGTTTAATTAACGTTAATTCGAGTCATAAGTAGAACGGCGCGATGAAGCTTGAAACCCGAAAAGCTGTTCTGGCCTGAGCGAAGTCGAAGGGCGGAACAGCTTTTTGGATCTCGACTTTTTCCACGCCCACTTAATTACTAGACTTTTGACTATTTTCCCTGAAATGCCGCGAAACGCTCTCGCAGAGGGCGTTTCGCGGCAGATTTGGTTTTAGCGCCGATTTTCCCCGAAATGCTGACAGAATCAGCGTTTCGGGGAAAATTGGTGCGATTTAGTTACACGACAATTTGTTCACAACAAGCGGGGAACTTTGCCCAATTTATTCAACTTGTAATACTTCTCCCATGCCAGTTTAGCCCATCGTGCCCAGGCACCTCTGGGAGCCACTTCACGCTTTTCATCCCGATAGACAAACACACCTTCTTTACCTGTGTCCATAATGCACAGCAGGTTAATTTCTTCTCGGAAGCTGGCGGTTGCTTCTTCTCCCCGCTCCTGCCGCGCAATATTTTCAGCAGCAGTACGGGCCATCACTTCAGCTAAGTGTCCCTGTCGTGCTCGCCAGTCAGGGCCATCAAAATAGGAGCTGTCGCCGATGGCGTAGCAGTTCTCAAATCCCTCTACCCTTGCGGTATCGCTGACTGGCACAAACCCCGCTACTGTCAATGGTAAATCGGAGTTCTTTAGGATTGGTGTGCCCGTCATTCCTGGGGTAAAGACGGTCAGATCCGTCGCAATCTGAGTATCATCTTTAAACACCACTCCACTGGTAATAAATTCCTTAACTTTCTTACCGGTTACAGTGGTGATACCCCGCTCCTGAAAAAGCTTTTGCAGTTGTGCTAATCCTCCTGCCCCCAGCCGCTGGCCAGGAGCAGATGAGGGACTGAAAAAGGTGAGTTCGAAGCGATCGCGCAGTCCCTTTTCTCGCAGATAGGTATCGAAATTAAACAAGACTTCAAACACAGGCCCACCCCGTACAGCGGTTGCATCCTGGGGATTCCCGCTAAATCCACAGGCAATCCGACCTTCCCCTCGTTCAACCAGGTTCAGGAATCGCTCCTGAATCTGCATTCCATCTAACGGTGAACCACAGATTGATAGGGTATGCTCCACACCTCTGGGCTTCAGTTTTGACCCACCTAGCGCGATCACCAGATAGTCGTAGGAATGCTCTTGCGTTGCAGTAAAGACCACTTGCTCTTTAGCCCTTACTTCCTTCACCTCTTCCTGGAGAAAATTAAAGCCATGAATTTCAGCGAGCTGTGGCAGTGGAACTGAGAGATCCTCCAGTGTACGCTTGCCTACTGTCAGCCAAATTGATGCAGGGTAGATGTACAGAAAATCGCGATTGGAGATCAGATCGATCTGATAATCACCCTTGAGCTGCTGGCTCAGGGCGATCGCAGCTTCTACACCACCCATTCCACCACCTAAAATCAGAATTTTTTTCATGTTTGCTATCTCCAAATAAAATTACAGCGCTTTGCGCTGAACTAAAACCAAACTTTGTGTGAGAACCGCGCTCCGCACAGTTCTCACACAAAGTTTGTACCAGATGCACTTGCAAAGTGCTGTAGAACCAAAACTTTGTACCACACGCGCTTGTAAAGCGCTGTAGAGAGGGGTTACTGAGGAAAATCGAACGGATGGGCACAACCTCAACGTAGCTTTGTCTTGTGACAGGAATGGCGATCGCAAAAATAGCGCAATGCTCCCAGACTCAAAGCCAGCACCAGAATTTGCACAAACCAGGGTGCCCAGACAAAGCCCACCAGAAGGCCAATCGCCAAGAAGGTTTTGACAATTTCTTCCTGGGTCTGATATGCGACAGCAGCAGACACCAGGGCAATTGTAAGAGGCACGAGAAATGAGATTGACATTAATTTAGATTGCCCCAAGGCAATTATACATCATATGACCATATAGTGATTAATTTCACAGCCCCGTCTGCCAAATATATAACTTTAAGAGCCTATCCAAAAACCGAAGTTGTGGCAGGCGCGACGGGATTGGGTGGGGGCCGGCCCCCCCAAGGGGTTTGTTGGGTT
>CAZVXA010000044.1:14341-35504 GCA_964630955.1 uncultured bacterium
TATTTTCACCCCCCCCCCGGCAAAAAATATAACTTAAACCCCAAATCAAAAACCGTTCGTTGTGGCTGCGGCGACGAAATACCGTCGCGCCTGCCACAACTTCGGTTTTTGGAAGGTTCCTACTCTCCGTAGGCTTCGCCAACCACTTTGCCTCTAAACACCACATAGTTGTAGATGTTGTAAGCCAACATGATGGGAATTAGAAAACCAATGAAGGTGAGCATAAAGACTAGAGAACTGGGGGCAGCCGCCGCCTGATAGATGGTGACGCTGGGCGGAATGATATTGGGGAAGATCATGAATCCCAGACCAATGAAAGATAGGGAAAACAGCAGGAATGTCCAGATCAACGGCGTATTCTCTTCCCGTTTCTTCAAGCTTTGCAGCAGCAGCCAGACCAGCAGGATGCCACAAAGGGGAATCAGTCCAAAAACATAAACCAGGGGGGCCGTAAACAGAAAAGATCGGGCCTGCTCCGATAGGATTGGCGTCGTGACGGTAATAAAGACTGCGCCCGCAAAGGTTGTCCATGCCGCGATCGTTGCCGTTTTGTAATGCGCTTCCTGCAACTCACCGGAGGTCTTCAGAATCAAATAAGTAGAGCCTACCAGGACGTATGCCTGAATTAAGGTCAGGGCAACAATCACCGATCGCCAGGTCAACCAATCCCAAATGCCTCCAGCGAAGTGCCCTGCTGCATCTACCGTGATGCCTTCAAATACGCTACCCAGCGCAAAGCCCTGTCCTAATGCTGCCAGAAAACTACCTACTCCAAAGGTAACATTCCAGACCAGCTTGTTGTCTGCATTCTCACGGAATTCAAACGAGACGGCCCGCAGAATTAACCCCACCACCATGATCACAGCAGGCAGGTAGAGTGCATTCAGGATCGTGGCATAGGCCAGGGGAAAAGCGCCAAAGAGCGATCCACCCATCAATACCAGCCAGGTTTCGTTGGCGTCCCAGACATTACCCAGACTGGTCATCAAAATACTGCGCCGTTCCTCGCTGGAAGCGGTCAACGACAGGATGCCAACCCCCAGATCAAAACCATCCAGCAGAACATAGAGAAACAGGAACAGGCCCAGGATAAAAAACCAGACCTGCGGTAAAAACTGTTGCAAGGGTTCCATCTCAACCTCCTACTGCTGGGCTTCTGCTGGACGGCGATCGGGGCTGTGCTGAGCCATCTCAATCCCCAGTTTGGGTTGACCGCCAATCACAGGGGCAGGTAGTTCTAGATTTGGGCCTTTTCGGATAATTCGGCTCCCGAAAAACAGGGCAGCCGTTAGAAATACCACATACATACTGGTCAGACCCACCAGAGAGAAAAGGACTTCACCTGCCGGGAGGTTCGATGCCGATTCGACCGTTCGCATCTCTCCATACACAATCCAGGGTTGTCGTCCCACACACCGCACAATCCAGCCGGTTTCCACTGCCAGGTAGCCCAAAGGAGCCGCCAGAATCCAGGCTCGCATCAGCCATTTTTGTTGGGCGATCGCCCCCTCTGCCAGTTTGCCGCGCAGCCATTGAACGACGCTGACAGTCATCAACGCGGCAAAGAACATACCGATCCCCGACATGATTCGGAAGGAGTAGTAGATCAGCCCAATCATGTGTGGACGATTGGCAGGTTCCCATTCCTTCAAGCCCTTTACTGGCTCATCCAGGGTCGGCTTCAGTTCTAACAAGTAGCTCAACGCACCAGGAATTTTGACTTCCCACTCATTGTGCTCCGCTTTGTCGTTGGGGATCGCAAGCAGACTCCAATCTGCCTGTTCTCCAGCAGGAATCGTCTCCCACTGAGCTTCCATGGCCGCAAGCTTTGCAGGCTGATAGTGATAGACCTGCTCTGCACTCAGGTGCCCGACAAAAATTTGCAGAGGGGCGATCAGAATTAAACCCGCCAGAATCACCTTGAGAGATTTAGAAAAGAACGCAGCATGATACTGGTTCAGCACATACCAGGCGCTAATGCCGCCAATCACGAACAGCGAGGTCTCCAGGGTGGCGAAGAACATATGGAGAAAGCTCTTGACCATAAACGGATTGGCGATCGCCTGAAAGTAGTCCTGCACCACAAACTTACCATCGACAAATATTCCCCCAGCGGGCGTTTGCAGCCAGGAATTAGCTGACAGAATCCAGAAAGTCGAAAGGTTTGCCCCAAATGCGACCAGAATTGTCGAGATGAAATGGATGACAGGTGGTACTCGCTCCCACCCGAACAGCATAATGCCAAGGAAACTAGCCTCTAACATAAATGCCATTGTGCCCTCAAACCCCAAAACGGTGCCAAAGAAGTCACCAACCGATTCGGAGAAGGGTGCCCAGTTTAAACCAAACTGAAATGCCATCGGCAACCCTGATGCCACTCCAATCCCGAAGTTGAGGACGTATAGCTTGGACCAGAAGCGGGCATGACGGTAGTAATCTAGATTGCGAGTCTTAAGCCATAATCCCTCAATGATGATGAGGTAAATGGCCATGCCTGTCGTTAAGACTGGCCACAACATATGAAAAATTGCGGTCAGAGCAAATTGAAGGCGTGACAGTGCGATGGTATCTGAAAGAAAATGCATAAACATTCCTTCAATAACAGCAGGAGATATTTCTAAGGATGGATGCGAAGATTTATCTGAATGCTAACTCATCAAGTGAAGTTTGGTTGCTGATTTTGAGATTCTTTTAAGGTGAGTCGCAGGATTAATACAAAATATTTTACTTCCGTTACGCCTGCACTCACTCTCTTATCTCCATTTCCCCATCAAGATACACTTAGGGATCTGCTGTTTAATAAAACCCCAGTTTTCACCTGGCGCGGCGAGTATCTATTTAGCGTTTTGGGATTCCAGCCTGGGCGACACCCAGGCTGGAATCCCAAATATTTTTAGCGTCTCTTGTGTGCCCCTGCGCCGCAGGGGCACACAAGAGACGCTAATCGCATACCGCGGCGAAGCCGCGCCAGGTGAAAACTGGGGTTTTACTGGGATTTTATTTTATGGCAAACCCCTTATCTATCGCTAGCTGGTTATGCTTGCCTGTAAATCAGATTAGCAGGTAGGCGCGATTCAGCTTGAAACCCCAAAATGCTGTTCCGCCCTGAGCGAAGTCGAAGGACAGATCCAAATAACGAAAGAACCAATTCTGGAGGGCGCACCGCTCCAGCGGCGCGCCCTCCAGAATTGGTTCTTTGGGATAGACACTCAGTCACTGGACTTTTGACTATTTTCCCTGCGATACTGTAAAACACTCTTTAAGAGAACGTTGCGCGGCATATTTAGACTTAGCGCCGATTTTCCTTGAAAAGCTGTCGCCGTCAGCTTTTCAAGGAAAATCAGCGTAATTCAGTCCAAAGTCCAGTACTTAAATCGGTTACAAAAAACAACGGTGTCCCCAAAAAATGTTAAATCGCTGGCTGGCGATAGAATAAGGTTTTAGAATTAAGCCAGAACCTTTTCCTGAAGGCTTCTTCAGTTCACCAATCTGTGCGATTGGGGGTTTTTCCCCATTGCCCATCATAAGCTTAAGTGGCAGGCTATCCGATTCGGCCCACTTTGTTTTCATTAACCTGCCCCACTTTGCTTTAATTAAACTGCTTTCATTAAACTGTGGAAAGTTAGTTTGCAGGAATCACTTCATTCATTCGTATCGCTACATCTTACGAACCACAGATTTTCTCCTCATCTAAGGAGGCTTTATCATGACTATCTCCATTAGAAAGCGACCATCGCTGGATATCTTCAGCGCATGGGATTGGTTTTGTGAGTGGATTACCAGTACTGAAAACCGTCTTTATATTGGTTGGTTTGGCGTACTGATGATTCCAACCCTGCTGGTTGCCACCACTGTTTTCTTACTGGCATTTATTGCAGCTCCAGCCGTCGATATGGACGGTGTTCGCGAACCTGTACTGGGCTCTCTACTGGGTGGGAATAATCTGATTACGGCTGCTGTGATTCCCACTTCTGCGGCGATCGGGCTGCACTTTTATCCCATTTGGGCTGCTGCATCCATTGAAGAATGGCTCTACAATGGCGGTCCGTATCAATTAATCGTGCTGCACTTTTTGATTGGAATTTTTGCCTATATGGGTCGCCAGTGGGAGTTGAGCTATCGCCTGGGAATGCGTCCATGGATCGCGGTTGCCTTCTCTGCTCCGGTTGCGGCTGCGACTGCTGTACTGCTGGTTTACCCCATTGGGCAGGGGAGTTTCTCTGAAGGTCTGCCGTTGGGAATTGCAGGCACTTTCCACTTCATGTTTGCTTTCCAGGCTGACCACAACATTCTGATGCATCCCCTGCACATGATTGGGGTTGCTGGCGTGTTTAGCGGTGCACTGCTGAGTGCAACTCATGGTTCCCTTGTAACAGCCAGTTTAATTCGGGAAACCTCTGATTTAGAATCACTGAACACTGGATATCACTTTGGTCAGCAGGAAGCAACTTATAACTTGATGGCCGGTCATGCAGGCTACCTGGGACGATTACTGGTGCCATCATTGGCCTTCCGCAATAGTCGGGCCGTTCACTTTTTGTTGGTTGCGCTGCCGACAGTTGGCATCTGGTGCGCGACTGCGGGAGTTGGAGTAATGGCTTTCAACTTAAATGGCTTCAACTTTAATCAATCCATCCTGGATAGCCAGGGAAAAGTGATTTCGACGGATGCTGATCTTCTCAACCGGGCTAACATTGGAATTCAGGTAATGCACGCTCCCAATACACATCATTTCCCAGAGGTGTTAGCGAGCGGTGATGCAGTACCGATGAGCTTTGCGGTTCCGAAGGTCGCTATTCACAGTTAACTGGACTTTTGACTAAATTGCGCCGATTTTTCTGAAACACTGCCATAGTCAGCGTTTCAGAAAAATCGGCGCTAAAATTAGAGATGCCGCGAAACGCTCTCGTAGAGAGTGTTTCGCGGCATTGTAGCAGAAATAGTCAAAAGTCCAGCAGTTAAGCGTTTTGCGGCTTAATCAAGTCCTCGTTTTAGTCTGGCGCGGCTTAGTCACACCAGACTAAAAGCCGTTTGACTGGCGCTCCTATCCCTCCCCACCGCAGAGACGGATGGGGTATCTCGGAGGCTTAGATGCAGCAATTTTCCTAAGGGGTGCAATCCCCCCGATTTCCCCCCGATTTCCTTCTGTAATCCTAACTTTCAATTGTTAGTGTAAAGAGATAAATATGGCGCTTCGCGCTCAGGTAAACCACAGATTTTCATGTGAGAAACGCGCGCCGCGCGGCTCTCATATGAAAATCTGTACTGTATCAACATGAGAAACGCTATAAGGTGTCGATGGTGAGTCACAGAGCGAACCGTCCACTCAATGTTGCAGCATTCCCTGAAGCTACCTCTTGAGGGTATGGCTGCATTCGATCCAGGGTTGTAGGATGCAGACTCTACAGTTCTGGAATTTTTCCCGGAGGTGAAATCTTCAATGATGCAAACACCTGCCCAACGCCGTTCAGTGGATGGATATTACTACGAACGCACTGGTGAAGATGTGACTCAATTGCTGGAGAGCCATCCTGAACGGGGTTTATCTCTTTTGGAGGTTAGTCAGCGCCGTGAAATTTATGGCTTGAACGAACTGGCAGTCACTCGATGGCAGTCTGCATGGTTGAGGTTTCTCCTGCAATTTAATCAGGCACTGCTGTACATTCTCATCATTGCAGGTGCAATTAAAGCGTTTTTAGGTTCGTGGACAAATGTGGCAGTGATCTGGGGGGTGACCTTGATCAACGCTGTGATTGGTTTTGTCCAGGAATCCAAAGCAGAGGGAGCGATCGCCGCTCTGGCCAAAGCAGTGACCACCGAGGCAACGGTGATCCGGGAAGGTAAAAAGCAGGTTGTGCCCTCACAGGAACTGGTTCCGGGCGATATTGTGCTGCTCTGCTCAGGGGATAAAGTCCCGGCAGACCTGCGACTACTCTCTGTTCGAGGCTTGCAGGTGGATGAGTCGGCATTGACGGGGGAATCCGTTCCCGTTGAGAAATCGATCGCTCCTCTGGAGGAGGATACGCCGCTGGCAGAACGAACCAATATGGCATTTGCAGGCAGTTTTGTCACCTTCGGTCAGGGGACTGGCGTGGCAGTGGCAACGGGAAACAGCACCGAAGTCGGGCAAATCTCCCAGTCGCTCGATCACAGCCACACCCTGAGTACGCCTCTGACGCGCAAGTTTGCCCGCTTCAGTCAGACGTTGCTGTATATCATTCTGTCGCTGGCGTCGTTAACCTTTTTTGTAGGACTGGGGCAGGGGCGCTCCTGGGTAGAGATGTTTGAGGCGGCGGTAGCGCTGGCGGTGAGCGCGATTCCTGAAGGATTGCCTGCGGTGGTGACGATTACCCTGGCCATTGGGGTGAACCGTATGGCCCGCAGACACGCCATTATTCGCAAACTGCCCGCAGTGGAAACGCTGGGAGGTGCAACGGTAATCTGCTCTGATAAAACGGGCACGCTCACTGAGAACCAGATGACGGTGCAGGCAATTTATGTTGGTGGACTGCGGTATTGGGTGAGTGGCGTTGGCTATTCCATCAACGGTGAAATTGGGCTGGTGGACAGTGGGCCGATGGCTCGCAACCGACTCCTACCCATTATGGATTTGCGGGAATATCCCGGTTTGCAGGATTGTCTGCTGGCTGGTGTCCTCTGCAACGATAGCCGTCTGGAATGGAGAGATAATCAATGTATTGTAGTTGGCGATCCTACAGAAGGTGCATTGACCGCTGCTGCCGCCAAGATGGGCCTGGAGCAGGCGGCCCAGGGTGAGTTGTGTCCCCGGTTAGACGCAATTCCGTTTGAGTCGCAGTTTCAGTACATGGCCACGCTACATCAAGCAGGTGCGAACAATGTGATTTATGTCAAAGGTTCGCTGGAGACGCTTCTGGAACGCTGTGACTCAATGTACGATGATGCAGGCCAAAGAGTTCCAATCTATCGGGAACTGCTGCGAATCGAAACTGAGCGACTGGCAGAACAGGGACTGAGGGTACTGGCTTTTGCAGAAAAGAAGGTGCCAAAGCAACAAATCAACGTGGACCCCGCTGATTTAGATTCAGGGCTGATTTTTCTGGGATTACAGGGCATGATTGATCCTCCTCGGCAGGAGGTGATCGCCGCAGTCCACGCCTGTCAGATAGCAGGCATTCAGGTGAAGATGATCACGGGTGACCATCTCACCACGGCAATGGCGATCGCTGACCGGATTGGGCTGGAACCAGCGGGACAGGTGGTTGGCTTTACAGGACAACAGTTGGCCCAGATGACCGATTCAGAGCTGTCGCTGGCGGTAGAGGAAGGGTCGGTCTTTGCCCGGGTCGCCCCGGCTCAAAAATTGCGATTGGTGGAGGCGTTGCAGTCCAGAGGTGAAATTGTCGCCATGACGGGGGATGGGGTCAACGATGCTCCGGCGCTGAAGCAGGCTGATATTGGCATTGCAATGGGAAAAAGCGGCACCGATGTAGCGAGGGAAGCGGCAGATATGCTGCTGACGGATGATAATTTTGCCTCGATTGAAGCCGCCGTGGAGGAAGGCCGGACGGTTTATCAGAATTTGCGTAAGGCGATCGCTTTCATTCTGCCCGTCAACGGCGGTGAGTCCATGACCATTCTGATCAGCGCTCTGCTGGCCCGAGACCTGCCGATTCTGTCGCTGCAAGTGCTGTGGTTAAACATGGTCAACTCGGTGGCAATGACAGTTCCCCTGGCGTTTGAGCCAAAATCCGATCGCACCATGACCCAACCGCCCCGCGATCCACGAGAGCCACTGCTGTCCGGCAAACTCTTCCAGCGGATTGCCGCCGTCTCGATTTTTAACTGGATTTTGATTTTTGGCCTGTTTGAGTGGGCGCGGCGAACCACTGGAGATCTGGCGATCGCCCGGACAATCGCAATTCAGGCGCTGGTGGCCGCACGAATTGTCTACCTCCTCAGCGTCAGCCATTTCGGTCGAGCACTGGCCGATCGATTCCGTCGCAGAAGTGTTACTTTCGATGACACCCGTGCGATTGGATTGGGAATCCTGGGGGCGATCGCGCTACAAATCCTCTTCAGCCAATGGAGCATTATGAATTTGCTGTTTGGAACGGCACCGTTGAATCTCAATCAGTGGTTGATTTGTCTGATTCCGATGCTGCCAATGGCGATTCTCACCCTGTTTGTGAATCGTCTTGATCCGACTGACTAACAGGTTCTGGACTTTTGACTCAATCGCCGATTTTCCTGAAAAGCTGACTGCGGAAGCTTTTCAGGAAAAATGGGCGCTATGGCAACCTCTCGGCTGCTATATGGCTCTTTTCGCACTGGTGAGGTACGGGGGGTGTGGGCACCCGTCCCCCCCCCGTACCTCACCGACGTGAAGAACGCTGTATCTACTTATAAGAAATCTTCTAATCCCCTCAATTCACTTTGTTAGATCGCTACAATCATGGGCAGCCTGATAAAAAATCGGTATCACAGAGAAGGGGCTGGAGGACGAAAGTTTCTTTTCACATCCGGCTTTCCATCGACAGGGAGATGAGTTGCTTCTCTCAACCTCTCAGCCGTAGGTTGAATCAGTAAACCGCCATCGTATTCCCTGCAATTCACCATTGCATCATCAAGCAGGTTCAGACCTTATGACCCGGAAACGACTTTTTTACCTCCTCATCGTTCTTCTGGGATTGGGGCTACTGCTTGACCTGGCATCCCGACTGGGAGCTGAAATCCTCTGGTTTCAGGAAGTCCGCTATCTCCCGGCATTTCTGCTGAGGCTTCAGGTGCGGCTGATTCTGATGAGTGTCGTCACCGGATTCACAGCACTTTACCTGCTGGGCAATCTGGCGCTGGCCCGCCATCTGAAACATCCTCATCCTGAAGCCGTTGAAAAAGTTCCCAAAGCCATCCCGCATTATCGCTATGTCCGGGCGCGTTCCACCTCTCGCTCAACAGCTCTGCAACCTCCTCCTGCCGCTTCAACCACTTCGATAGCCAAGCTACAACTGCGATCGCTCCTCCCCCTGACGATTGCCCTCAGCCTATTGGCGGCGCTGCTCCTGTTGTACTACGGCCAGCTTGCCGTCCAGTACTGGCAGACTGGGCCGATCCTGCCTGCCACCTTCGTATCTCGTTTCAGCATGCGCTATCTGTTGCAAACAGGCCCACAACTGATTGGTCAAATCGGATTGCTGTTGGGGGTTTTGGGAGTGGCGGTTGTGCTACTGGTCTATCCTCGGCTCCTGGGCACCGTTGCAGTGATTTTCAGCATTTTGCTGGGATGGCTGATTTCCAAACAGTGGGCCGTGGCCCTGCAATATCTGAACCCCACAGCGTTCAATGCGACGGATCCGCTGTTTGGGCGAGATATCGGCTTTTATATCTTCTCACTGCCTTTCTGGGAACTGCTGGAACTATGGCTGTTTGGGCTGTTCCTGTATGGCTTTATTGCCGTTCTGTTGACTTATCTGGTGTCGGGAGACAGCCTCAGCCAGGGGGTGTTTCCAGGATTTTCGTCCAATCAACAGCGGCACCTGTACGGAGTGGGGGGCGCTTTGATGCTGGCGATCGCCCTTAGTTACTGGTTGAGCCGCTTTGAACTGCTGTATTCCCCCCGTGGCATTGCTTTTGGGGCCAGCTATACCGATGTGGCGGCACAACTGCCTATCTATACGGTGTTGAGTATTCTGGCATTGGCAACCGGCCTCTACCTGCTGGGGCGCACAGTGTTCTGGCAGGCCAGTTCGCCGCGTCGCCATTGGGTTTACCTGGGACTGGGGCTGTTTGGGCTAGGCGTGATTGTGGGGGTAATTGCACCTGAAGCCGTACAGTACCTGGTGGTACAGCCCAATGAACTGGTGCGGGAACGCCCGTTTATCGAACGGACGATTGCGCTGACCCGGGAGGCGTTTGGCCTGGAGTCGATCGATTCCGTTAATTTTGACCCCCAGGGACAGTTGACCGAGGCAGATCTGGCGGCCAATGACCTGACGATTCGTAATGTTCGCTTGTGGGACCAACGGCCCCTGCTGCAAACCAATCGTCAACTCCAGCAAATTCGCCCCTACTATCGGTTTCCCGATGCCGACATCGATCGCTACACGCTGCAATTAGATGCTCCCACTCAGCCAGCGGAGACATCCGCAGAGGAACCGGCCCCCACTCCCACACCAGCAGCAACAGAACAACGACAGGTTTTGATTGCGGCCCGTGAATTGGACTATAGTGCTGTACCCCAGGAGGCACAGACCTGGGTGAACCGTCACCTGATCTACACACATGGGTTTGGCTTCACCCTCAGTCCTGTAAATACGGTGGGGGCAGGCGGACTGCCAGAGTACTTTGTGAAGGACATTACAGGTGGGGTCGAAGGGGCATTGACTGCTGCCAGTCCCGCCATTCGCGCCAGTATTCCCATTGGAATGCCCCGTATCTATTACGGAGAAATTTCCAACACCTATGTCATGACGCAGACGCTGACGCGGGAACTGGATTTCCCCAGCGGCAGCGATAACGCCTACAACGTCTACAGCGGTCAGGGTGGCATCAATATGGGGTCCTGGTGGCGGCGAGTGCTATTCTCGGCTTACCTGCGCGACTGGCGCATCCTGTTTACCCGTGACTTCTTGCCGGAAACTAAAGTGCTGTTTCGCCGCAATATCAAGCATCGGATTCAGGCGATCGTCCCCTTCCTGCGATTTGATAGCGACCCCTATCTGGTGACTGCGGATGCACAACCCGGAGGGGATTCCCAAACTTTCCTGTACTGGATTGTGGATGCCTATACGACGAGCGATCGCTATCCCTATTCGGACCCTGGTAGCGAGGGTATAAGCTACATCCGCAACTCAGTCAAAGCCGTGGTAGATGCTTATCACGGCTCTGTGGATTTCTATGTGGCTGACCCCACTGACCCGATGATCGCAACCTGGTCAAAAGCCTTTCCGGGAATGTTCAAACCACTTAGCACAATGCCTGCCAATCTACAGAGTCATCTGCGCTACCCGGTGGATTTTTTTAAGCTGCAATCCGATCGCCTGATGACCTATCACATGACCGATCCACAGGTGTTTTACAACCGGGAGGACCAGTGGCAGATTCCCAATGAGGTGTATGCCGATGAAGCGCGAGCTGTAGAGCCGTACTACCTGATTACCAGCCTGCCAGCGGTGCCGTTTGAAGAATTCATCCTGCTCTTGCCCTACACCCCGCGCCAGCGCACGAACCTGATCGCCTGGTTGGCTGCCCGATCGGATGGGGAGAACTACGGCAGATTGCTCCTCTACACCTTCCCCAAAGAGCGCTTGGTGTTTGGGCCTGAGCAGATTGAAGCAAGAATCAATCAAGACCCCGTTATTTCTCAACAGATTTCGCTGTGGAATCGGCAAGGATCACGGGCAATCCAGGGAAATTTGCTGATTATCCCGATTGAGCAATCGCTTCTGTATGTAGAACCCCTGTACCTGGAGGCAACTCAAAACAGCCTGCCGACGCTGGTGCGTGTCATCGTTGCCTATGAAAATCGGATTGTCATGTCCCCTACGCTGGAAGAATCGTTGCAGGCAATCTTCAGCCCAGAAGTGACACCCGGTGAAACCATTATCCGACCTGTAGAAGAGCCGGGAACCGGGACTTAGTTCCTTCCGAAAACCGAAAATCCAAATTCTGGGGGGTGTGGCACTGGAGCGTCTTATCTGTTTAGCGTTTTCAGATCAGCGCTTAGTGCCTATCCGAATAACGAAAACCCAAATTCTGGAGGGCGCGCCCTCCAGAATTTGGGTTTTCGGATCGGTTCTTAGCCAAAATATTTTATGTCCATGGCTCAATTCAAGGTAAATTCAGGTCAGGTCACGAAATTGTGAAGGAGTCGATCTCGATCTGGATTACGGTGTCTTCCTGCATCGAGGTAGGCGTTTGTCTGCTTTCACCTGATGAGCCATTTCAATATGCAACTCACCAATCGAATTCATTTTAGGAATCTGCGCGGAGATCTGTTTGGCGGATTGACAACAGCGATCGTTTCCCTGCCCCTGGCTCTGGCGTTCGGAGTCGCATCGGGTGCAGGTCCGGTTGCTGGACTGTACGGCGCAGTCTGCGTAGGATTCTTCGCTGCACTGTTTGGCGGGACTCCCACCCTGATCTCCGAACCCACTGGCCCCATGACCGTTGTGATGACGGCGATCGTCGCTTCACTCACCGCCCGCGATCCACAAAACGGATTGGCGATGGCGTTTACGGTCGTGATGCTGGCGGGGATTTTTCAAATTCTGTTTGGCGTTTTTCGGTTGGGCAAATATATCACCCTGATGCCCTACAGCGTCATTTCAGGCTTTATGTCTGGAATTGGGGTGATTCTGATTATTCTACAAATTCCGCCGTTTCTGGGTCAGGCCAGTCCCAAGGGCGGGGTGTTGGGTACCCTGAGAAACCTGCCAGAGTTGATCAGCAATATTAACCCGACGGAAACCGCGCTGGGCGTTCTGACGCTGGCAATTATTTTTTTGATGCCCTCTAAGTTGAAGCGGTATGCACCGCCTCAACTGATTGCGCTGATTGTGGGAACCATTGTTTCGTTGACTGTTTTCCAGGGAGCCGATATCCGACGAATTGGTGAGATTCCAATGGGCCTACCCGCCCTACAAATGCCCATTTTCACCGCTGGTCAGGTGACAACCATGCTGGTGGATGGCGTGGTGCTGGGTATGCTGGGCTGCATCGATACACTGCTGACAGCGGTGATTGCCGACAGTCTGACGCGTACCGAACACGATTCTAATAAGGAACTGGTTGGTCAGGGCATTGGTAATCTGGTGTCGGGCCTGTGCGGGGGGCTACCCGGTGCGGGGGCCACGATGGGCACTGTGGTCAATATTCAGACCGGATCAAAAACGGCGCTGTCTGGCCTCACTCGTGCGCTGATCCTGCTGTGTGTTGTGCTGTGGGCGGCGAATCTGACGGAACCAATTCCGATGGCGGTGCTGGCGGGAATTGCCCTCAAGGTGGGGATTGACATCCTTGATTGGAGCTTCCTGAAGCGGGCACACAATGTCTCCTGGAAGGGAGCCGCCATCATGTACGGGGTAATGGCTCTCACCGTGTTTGTTGACCTGATTGTGGCCGTTGGGGTTGGGGTGTTTATTGCCAATATCTTGACTATCGAACGGTTAAGTGAACTTCAGTCTCAGGATGTTAAGGTCGTCAGTGATGCAGATGATGATGCGCCGCTGAATGAGGAGGAAAGGCAACTACTCGATCTGGCCCAGGGGCGGGTGATGCTGTTTTACCTGAGCGGGCCGATGATTTTTGGAGTGTCGAAGGCGATCGCCCGTCAGCACAGCGCTACAAGTGAGTGTGATGTACTGGTGGTCGATCTGAGCGACGTGCCTTTGCTGGGGGTCACAGCATCCCTCGCGATTGAGAACACAATCAAAGATGCGGTCGATCAGAAACGTCAAGTCCTGATTGTTGGTGCCACCGGAAAGGTGAAACGCCGTCTGGAACGATTCGGTATTTTCCGATTTGTGCCAGTGGAGCATCTCTTCATGGATCGGGCAGAGGCGTTGAAACAGGCAGTTGCACTCGTTCAAGAGAAGACGATTGAGTCTTTCCCGGCCAACACTTCGGAGTCAATCAACGGATAACGGAGCCGACGGCAAAGCGTTTTAAATTCGCCGCGAAACGCTCTCTAAGAGAGCGTTTCGCGGCGTTATAGGAAAAATACTCAAAAGTCCAGTTACTTAGGATAAGATTTGTTTGTTTTGTGCTCCTGCATGGTAGATAAAGAAATCGCTCAGCTACCATAAGGTGCAGTAAATTTCGTTGTTTTCTTCTACATTTGTCTCAAAAGAATTGCGGTAACTTCGGAGAAGCCTGCAATCATAGTGCTTCGCGCTCTCGCAAACCATAGTTTTTTGTGCGAGTAAAGACTATTGAGTAGGTGAAAGATTGTGGCTAAGTGGAAGAGTATTCGTGACCGCTTTCGTCATCGAGGCGATCACCGAATTGAAGTCAAACGCCTCCAGCAGCTTCAAGATGAACTGTTAGAAGAATCTACCATCGATCTGAGCTATCTGATCCTGGTCTTTGGTTCCTGTGCGATCGCCACATTTGGGCTGCTGAGCAATAGCACGGCTGTCATTATTGGTGCAATGATCATTGCGCCTCTGATGTTACCTATTCGTGGATTGGCCTTTGGTGCATTGGAAGGTGACGTGCTGCTTTTCCGACAAAGCTTCGTTTCAGTTGCTGTCGGTACGTCGCTCGCCGTTGTCATGGCCTGGAGTATTGGGTCGCTAGTGAGTCTCCCGGATTTTGGCAGCGAGATTTTATCCCGTTCCAGACCGACGTTGCTGGATTTAGGAATTGCGGTTGCCGCAGGTGGAATCAGCGGCTACGCTAAGGTTCAACCCAAAATTTCGGGAAGTTTGGCAGGAACGGCGATCGCAGTTGCCTTGATGCCCCCGCTTTGCGTCATTGGATTGGGGTTATCGCGGGGAAATATGTCCCTGAGCCAGGGGGCAACCCTGCTCTATCTGACCAATCTCCTTGGGATTACTCTGTCCTGTATGCTGACGTTTTTGCTCACAGGCTGCATTCCCCTGCAGCGAGCGAAAAGGGCCTTAGGATGGACCGTTGGCCTCACTTCGATGCTCATCTTTCCGCTCACCATCAGCTTTGCCGAGTTGGTCCGTCAGGCCCAACTACAAAACAGCCTTGAATCGGCACTGGTGAACCGTACCATCACGTTTCAGAGGATGGAACTTCTCAGTGTCAGCACAAACTGGTTGAGTCATCCACCAGAGGTGAGATTGAATGTGCGATCGCAGGACCCCATCACCCCCAAACAGGTCGAGCTACTGGAGGAATTTATCGAACTGGAAATGGGGCGGCCATTCACTCTTATTTTTATTGTTGGTCAAGTTGAAGAGATAACAAGAAACGTTCAACCGTTGACTTTCCCAGACTCCAAATTCGACATAGGCAGGTAGGCTACTAGTGCAGCGAATAAATAGTTTTGCAAGGGGTGCAGGGGTGCTTCCCCCTTGAGGGGGCAGGGGGTGTGCCCCTTGAGGGGGCAGGGAGTGTGACCTTGCTTGGGGGCGAAGCCCCCAAACCCCCTATGTTGCAAAATTTAGTACTCGCAACACTAGTAGTCCACCAAGGAAACTTTGCCTGGTTAGTGTGGCGCGCTTCGCGCGCCACACTAACCAGGCAAAGTTTTTCAACCAGGCAAAGTTCGCTTGGCGAACTACTAGTAAGGAGTGTCCAGAGTTCGGTTGGGGAGCCTGGAGAATTCTAGAAATAGCTCATCCTGCTGTGCTGGCTCATCGTTGTGAATGGCAGAAAGGTGCTGTAATTGCAGTGCATAATTTTGCGAAAGACGCCTGTTCCGTCACGATGCTGCTAAAGGAGGATGCCAACCATTGTTTGATTGATCTATTAAATAACCAGCCCAACGAGAAAATTACCAGCCCAACGAGAAAATTAAAGGGACTGCTTGCACGATCGACCTCGCAGGGTACGGTTATCGGTGGTTTTGAGTGAGTCAGGAGTAATGGTATGCAACGTCTGTTGATGCACAATCCAATCGCCGTTGCGTCCCTCTGGATTGTAGGCTATTTGTTTCTGACGCTGTTTCCTCTACTGGTACTGCTGTTGTATCCGGCTCCTGTAAACCGAGGTTTCTGGATTGAATTTTCCGTCGCTCTGGGATTCATTGGGCTGGCCATGATGGCGTTACAGTTTGTCCTGACCGCCCGCGTTAACCGCATTGAGTCGTCCTACGGCATTGACATTCTGTTGCAATTCCACCGCTACACCTCGTTGGTGGCATTTGTCATTGTGCTGGTGCATCCCATCATTCTGTTCATCGTGCAGCCAGAAACGCTCCAGCTTCTCAACTTTCCCCAGGCTCCCTGGCGAGCACGCATGGCGGTGCTGGGAACGCTGGCATTTCTGGCAATGGTCGTCACCACCCTCTGGCGCAAACCGCTGAAGATTCCCTATGAACCCTGGCGGGCTTCCCATACGGTGCTGGCGGTGCTGGCGGTGGGATTATGCTTTGGTCATACAGTCGGGGTGGGCAACTATCTGGGGTTGTTCTGGAAGGCGGTTCTGTGGTCGGGCATCATGCTTGTTTCTCTCTGGCTCATCATCTACGTGCGACTGGTGAAGCCCTGGTTGATGAAGAAGAAGCCTTACGTGGTGGTGGAGATTTCGCCGCAGCGGGGCGATGTCTGGACACTGGCACTGCGTCCCCTGGGGCATGATGGGTTTACCTTTCAGCCGGGACAGTTCTCCTGGCTAACGCTGAATATTACGCCGTTCAGTATGCGAGAACATCCATTTTCGATGTCCTCTAGTGGCGATCGCGCCGACCGTGTCGAGTTTGGTATCAAGGCGATTGGAGACTTCACCAAACGTATTAAGGACTATGAACCGGGGACTAAAGCGTATTTGGACGGCCCCTACGGCGTGTTCACCATCGATCGCTATTGGGACAGTGCTGGTTTTGTATTAATTGCAGGCGGTGTTGGGATTACTCCCATGTTCAGCATTCTGCTCACTGCCGCAGAGCGAGGGGACGATCGCCCCTTCCTACTGATTTATGCGGCTTCCTCGTGGGACGAGGTGACCTACCGGGAGGAGTTAGACAGCCTGAAGGAAGGATTAGATTTGACGATCGTGTACGTTTTGCGGAAGGCACATGACGACTGGGAAGGGGAAACAGGCTATGTGGATCAGGAACTTCTGGAAAAACACATCCCGATTCATCGAGGCAGTCGCCATTACTTTGTCTGCGCTGCCCCAGTGATGATGGATGCGGTTGAAAAGGCGCTGTTTGAGTTGGACGTTCCCGTCACGAATATCCACATGGAACACTTTGATTTGGCGTAGGAGAATTATGCGCTATAGCATCATGCTACAACTGGTTGCAGGCACAACCGCCATTCTAGTCGGGACAGCCGCACTGTTCGCCTGGATTCAAAATCGCCCTCAAACTGTTGATAGGAGTAGGGCTGAGAACCAGAGCCGTTCCCATCTTCCGCTATCTTGCTAGACTTTTGACTATTTTCTCTATAACGCCGCGCAACGCTCTCACAGAGAGCGTTGCGCGGCGAACTTAATTTTAGCGCCGATTTTTTCTGAAACGCTGGCGGAGCCAGCGTTTCAGAAAAAATCGGCGCAATTTAATCAAAAGTCCAGTACTTAGTGCCTATCCGAATAACGAAAACCCAAATTCTGGAGGGCGCGCCGCTACAAGAATTTGGGTTTTCGGCTAGGCACTTAAGCCGTTCAGTAATTTCATGCTTCACCGCAGGCAGAGGAAACTGAGGGGAATGTAGGACATAGTGAAGACTATGAATGATTTGGATCGCCATGAGTAGGTCAAGTGTCGATGCCCACAAGCTTTGGGAATACCTGAACAACACTCGCCTGGTTCGCTACGTGCTCCTGTTTATTCTGGCGTGGGCGATCGTGCAGGTGCTGGCTTACTTCTCAACAGTTCTGGTCATCTTCATCTTTGCGGCGATTCTGGCGTTCCTGCTGAACTTTCCAGTAAAGTGGCTTTCAAAATGGATGCCGCGCTGGTTGGCGGCAATTATCGCCTTTTTGCTCGGCATCCTGCTGGTTGGTGGACTCATTGCCACTCTCGGATTAGCCATTCTCTCGCAATCTCAACAGTTGCTACAACAGGCTCCGCTACTGCTGGAATCGGCGATCGGTTGGATTGAGAGTTTGCAGGTTGCTTTACAGGAGCGAAACATTGCGATCGACCTTACAGACTTCGAGGCTCAACTCAGAGCGCAATCCTTGAACGCAATTAGTATCGGGTTTTCCACGCTTCAGAGTATTTTGTTCCATCTGGTGGATTTGCTGCTGATTGCGATCGTTGCCTTCTTTATGCTGCTAGACGGCAGGCGGCTGTGGAAATTCCTCATGCGCCTGTTTCCATGCCACCTGCAGCAGAATCTAACAACCGCGATTCAGAATAATTTCCTGGGTTTTTTCTGGGGACGGCTGCTGCTCTCGATTTTCTTTGGTGTGTCAGTATTTCTGGTGTTCTTGCTGCTGAACGTGCCCTATGCGCTGGTGATGGCGGCGATCGCCGGAGTCTTTGACCTGATTCCTGGTATTGGTGCAACGATTGGGATTACCCTGGTGTGCTTGATTATTCTGCCTCAAGGACTCCTCTTGAGCCTCAAGGTGTTGGTCAGTTGTATTGTTTTGCAGCAGATTGAGGAAAATATTCTGATGCCTCGCATCATGCAGGGTTCGATCAATATGAATCCAGTGATTATGTTTTTCGCGCTGTTAGTTGGAGCCAGAATTGCAGGATTAGTCGGTGTCTTCTTATCGATTCCAATTGCGGGTGTCTTCATCAGCCTGCTCGATCTGGATGAAATGCGAGGAGAGCAGGCGGATTCAGGAGAAGCATAAGACAGGGATTGCAACTTTACTTCATATTACGTTACACTTCTTTACAGTGATTTTCATAAAGGAAGTGCATTATGGTGCGTGGGCAGGTGGTTGAAGAGGGTGGACGGGCAAACGTTTATGCGGTTGAACCCAAGATGTATGTAGACGAGTCTCAGCAGTTCGGCTTCAACGAATATGCCGAGGAGCTGAATGGGCGTCTTGCAATGATTGGATTTGTCTCTGCGTTGATCCTGGAACTGGCGACAGGTCATGGTGTAATTGGGTTTCTAACCTCGCTCTAGGTCTCCTCCATAGAAAGGCTTACGACTGGTTGTAAAAAGGGTTTGAACGGTGGGATGGTGAAGCTCTGGCGCTTGGCTGTCCCACTTACTTTTTAGATGCGGGGGCGATTGCTCTGGCTTCAACAAACAGGCAGCAAAAGCCTGAAATGACTGCTTTTCTGCGATCGCCGTAATCATAGAAGGTCTAAGCAAAGTGACTCTTCTTGAGACCTATTTTTAATAGAAGTCTGTTTTTGTGTACTTCTTTGTGTCGCTGTTGCCAGACCAAAGTGCGTCACTACGTAGGGATTTCTCCCAACTGCACAGACGAAGTAGTTGCTAAAGGTAGGGTTAAAGCTGTAAACGGACGACACAGAAGCCTACTGCGATCGCTGATCCTCTAGAATAATGCTTCCAGCTTTACCTGCCTACCAAACCAGGGGGAGTTGCTTCACAATAATTAATCTCAGCTTATTGAGAAAGATTCTAGACTAACTGTCGGGAAACCTTCTTGAGAAGGATACTCAATAAGTAGACCTTCCAACATTAGAACAATGCAAACTTACGACAATCCCATCGTGAAGTACGATTGGTGGGCTGGCAACGCCCGTTTTGCCAACCTTTCTGGCTTGTTCATTGCAGCGCACGTTGCCCAGGCTGCCCTGATTACTTTCTGGGCAGGAGCGTTTACGCTATACGAAATTTCCTGGTTTGATCCCATGCGACCGATGGGAGACCAGGGGCTAATTCTTCTCCCCCACCTGGCAACACTGGGTTTTGGAGTCGGTGACGGCGGTCAGGTAGTTGATCCCTATCCGTTCTTTGTGGTTGGTGCGATTCACCTGATCGCTTCTGCAGTGTTGGGTGCAGGGGCACTCTTTCACACCTTTAGAGCACCAGAGGATCTGAAGGAAGCATCTGGACAGGCAAAAGCATTCCACTTTGATTGGTCGGACTCAAAGCAACTCGGACTCATTCTCGGTCATCACCTGCTGTTCCTGGGGGCTGGTGCTTTGCTGCTGGTGGCGAAGGCGATGTACTGGGGTGGACTTTACGATGCTGCTAGCCAGACGGTTCGAGTGATCACTGAGCCAACGCTCAATCCATTGATTATTTATGGCTACCAGACCCACTTTGCCAGCATTGATAACCTGGAAGACCTGGTGGGAGGACACATCTACGTTGGTGTGATGTTAATTGCTGGTGGCATCTGGCATATTCTTGTACCCCCGTTTAACTGGACGAAAAAAGTGCTGGTGTATTCGGGAGAAGCCATTCTATCTTACTCTCTAGGTGGCATTGCACTGGCAGGGTTTGTGGCTGCTTATTTCTGTGCAGTGAACACGCTGGCGTACCCTGTGGAATTTTATGGTCCGCCCCTCGAAGTGAAACTTGGAATCACTCCTTATTTCGCGGATACTGTTCAACTGCCCATGGGTGCCCATACGCCTCGCGCCTGGTTAGCCAATACCCACTTCTTCCTGGCATTCTTCTTCTTGCAGGGCCATCTGTGGCATGCACTGCGGGCGATTGGATTTGATTTCCGCCGTATAGAACGGGCACTGGATTCTGTGCAAGCTTGATTTTTACAAGCCTGAGGGGCTTCTGGCAAGTGGCTGTTGAAGCTCCTCTTTCCTCATCTCACATCAACTCATCAATGAACTCCGAAGTCTGAACGGTGGACCCCCTGCGTTGGGGCGCTGCCCCCCACCCCTGCACCTCATATTAGGATTAGGAGATTTCTACGAAAGAAATTACCCATCGTGTGGATGTCTCCCCCACGCAGTGGGGAAGACATCCACACAACGCAGGTATTTTCATTGCTGGAAATCTCCTTAATAAAACCTGCTGTGAACACGGATCAGGATTAACTGCCATGCGATTGAAGTGGCTGAGGACAGCGAATATCCGAGATCTCGATTGACTTTAGAGCAATGAACGACGTTTCCATTCCTTCACTCTGCCCAGTCCTGATCTGGTTAATGCTGGTTGTTTTCTTTTTATCAATCTGCTTTGCAGTTCAGGATGGGGTTGAGCGCTTGAGGCGACTGCATCAGGTTCCCTGTAGTCGCTGTGCATTCTTTACAGGCAACTACCACCTGAAATGTACCATCCATCCTTGTCGAGCTTTGTCTGAAGCAGCGATCGACTGCCTGGATTACGAGCCGATTGTCAGACACAAGACGCTGAAGGCTTTCAGCGGTTACCCGGCTCACCAGGAGATTCATGATGCTCGAAGGCGTTGTAAATAAACAACTTCACCCCCCCCTCAATCCCCCGGCTCGACTAATCTCGCCAAACGTCTAGAATTGGGGGGTCAGGGGGGCGGTTCAGCGCAGATTAGTGTGTTTTGACTACTTGTGTGTACACCGTAGCCTTGGCAAGGATCGCGAATTAAATAAAACCGAATTGCTTTTGAGAGAGGGGGGGGGGGGGGGGGGCGGCCCCCCCCCCCCCCGAAGGGTGAATTGTGTTTGGTG
>CAZVXA010000044.1:35514-36262 GCA_964630955.1 uncultured bacterium
CATGTATCGCTATTTAAATAAAACCGAATTGTTTTTGAGAGCGGCGCGGCTTCGCCGCGCCTCTCTCAAAAGCAATTACAGGTTAATTTGTTCACGATTCTAAGGGGAGGGCTGGGGTGGAGTCAGTTCAATCCATGAGGTTATTTCTTTACAAGCCCTAAGTACTGGAGTTGTGACTATTTTTTCTACAATGCCGGGAAACGCCCTCGCAGAGGGGGTTTCCCGGCATCTTTGGTTTTAGCGCCGATTTTTCCTGAATCGCTGACGCAGTCAGCGATTCAGGAAAAATCGGCGCGATTGAGTCAAAAGCCCAGTACTTAGAATCATAAGGATTGGTAAACAAAGGGCAATTTATTGAGATTAATTACTAATACAGTGCGTCACCCTGGCAGACGGCAGCACAAGGATTGGTAATCGAAGGAACTGGCATCCCCTGTGGTTAGACCATCGGATCTACAGGTCAAATGTCGATTTATCAAAAGTTCTAGCAACTAATAATCCAGCGATCTCAAGTTTTCACAATCAACTTTAAACCCTTTAACTTAGCGCTTCCGAAGCCTGAAGTCCAGCACAATCGTTGGTCTTGCTTAACAAAACTTAATGTCAACTTATTGAGAATGATTTTAAACTAGCTTTCGTTGGGCTTCTTGAGAAAGATACTCAATAGGTGAGCGCCATTCCGCATTGTCAGAACGGTGTGAACTTGTGGTCATTCCCGGTTAACGCCGATCTCCTCTCGTATTTGAGG
>CAZVXA010000045.1:0-30911 GCA_964630955.1 uncultured bacterium
CAAAACTGGGTTTGGAAATTTGCAAAAGTGGGATGCACCCGAAAGGTAGTTCCCTGAGCGGACAAGGGTAGTTCCCTGAGCGGAGCCGAAGGGAACGGGTTCGCTTAGGGGTAGCCTTCTACTGCTGGCTTCGACTCCGCTTAGCCAGCCCTTCGGCGCTACTTAATCATCAGTAATAAACCTCTTCATTGAAATTTTCTAACGCTTATCTCTAATATGTTCTACTCTGGAGGATTCTCATAATCAGTTCTGTTTCCTTCATAAATACTTTCTATATCTCTTGAAATATCATAGGTCTCTTGTCGTTGTCCTTGTTGCACATTGTTATTGCTGATATTATCCCTGGTTCGCATCCGTTCCACTGCCGCACGAATGCCCCTGACGACATCCAGAAAAGCTTCATCTCGATTGTCCCAAAGCGTGATCGGCTCAGCATTCCTGGGGAGGGCTTGTAATTCACCAATCGGGGTGTTCGTCCAGTCAACAGGTTTGAGAATAATTGGAATGACTTGCGCTTCTCCCGCTTCTTGACGGGCGATCGCTCGATGCATCTCCTCCCCCCAAACATACTCCGAAGTGATCAAATCCGCACTGACTAAGACCAGAACGAGGTTGGCTGTATCCACGTAAGGACTGATTTCCCGCCACCATTCAGAGCCAGGTGGGATCTCGTGGTTATTCCATCCATGAATCACACGTTGCCGCTTTAACAGTGCGAGATGTTTCAGGAGTTCCTCATAAAGATCCGCATCTCTGTAAGAGTAGGAGATAAAGACTTCAATCGGCTTCACCTCTGTCTCAATCGGTTGCGAAGTTTCTACAAACTGCTGAAAGGGGACAGCGGATGTACCGCCCATCGCTTGCTCCTGCTCATTAGCTCTGTTTTGCCCCCCTCGTCGCAGTACAGCCAGCACCATATTCATCAACACCGTTGGGCTATTCGTCACTCCGATCGCCCCTCTCGACTGTGCCTCTGCAACATTGCTGAAATATCTTGAACTGGAATAGATGATGACTGGAGTGCGATCGCCCATCCCCCGGAGCCGCTCAAGCAGCGTATATCCCGCCTGCGGATCAAGAGAGCGACCCATATCTGTAATAATCAGGTCAAATGGTTGCCTCTGAATCCTCTCCAGAGCTTCCCCGGTTGAACTAGCCAGGACAAATCGAATACCCGATGCTTTAAGTGAGAGCCGTTCAGAAGTATTGTTTTCAGGATGATCGTCTACCCAAAGCACAGTTCCAATGATCCCTGTATTTGCTGTTTCGAAGGGATCGGAAGCGCCCGCAACAGCAGTTGCCGATGCTTCAAAGCGCTCATCCACAATGATGAATTCCATTGGATCTTCGCCGAATCTGAGATGTACTCCAGGTTGTAGCGGTACTTCTTGCTGGTGAATCTTCTGCCACTCCCCAGTTTCAAAATTCTGAATCAGGGTGCCATAGCGCGAGTAATCTTTCAAAAAGAATGTGGGTCGCTCAAGATCGGCATCCATTCGACGTGAAATTTCTGCGTGTTGCCGAGAAACTCCTCGTGCTTGCAATACGACATCATTATTTTCAGAGGAGCCGATTTTGATTATGTCGCCTTCAAATCGCCATTCCTGAGAGGTGGAGAGCGATCGCAGAACAGCAACTGTAACATTTTGAAACTGGCTCTGCTCCTGCGACTGTCCTTGAGAAGATTGATTAACTTCTCCATCAAGAGAATCATTACTCATATCCTCATAACCCAGGAGTTCCAGCGCCGCTGCTGCTGCCCATCGCACCGAAAAGTCACCATCTTCTAACGCTTGTAATAATCCGGGAATTGCGCTTTCATGTCCAATTTGTCCCAACGCCTTTGTAACGCCTGCCCTGACATTGCTATCGGCATCGGCAAGGGCGGACAGCAAGGCAGGAACGGCAAGATGACTGCCAGTTTTCCCAAGCGCTAATGCAGTACTTAAGCGCACCAGACCACTCTCGTCATCCAGAGCATGAATGAGTGCAGCGATCGCTTCCTCACCCCCAACTCTGCCTAACGCAATCACCGCTCTCCGTCTGACACTGCTGTTCTCATGGTGGAGATCCTCAATCAGACTCGCCAGCGATTCCTCACCGCGACTCTGCTGTCCCTGATTCTCGATTTCCTGCCGGATGGCGACCAACCATTCTCGTGCTGCCACCTGCCCCTGGCCTACAGCAGTCTCAACGGTATTCAACCACTGCCTTGCTCTGTCTGGGTCAAGAAAATTCAGGGCGGTGAGCTGCTGGGCACGTTCTAACTCGATGCGATCGCTCCACGGTGCCTCATGCTCCACATATTGCCAGAGCAGCGTGGCGATTTCCTGAATGCGCTCAGTCTCATAGGTTTCAGTTAACCCGGTCAGCAAGAGGGTCCGAACGTCGGGTTCGATTTCGTATAAACCTTCGTCAATCTCGCGGCACAGGGGCGACAGGAGAAACTCAAACTCGACCGTGTAGGGCAGAACCTCTGGCGGATCGAGGAAAAAATTGATGCGGAGCAGGTGCAGCAGCTCAGCGTTGAGGGCGACTGGAAGGGCGGCGTGATAGGCCAGGTGGAGCGCCGCCTCGCCATCGTCGCCACACTGCTTTTTGAAATCCTTAATCCGTTTCTGCGCCCGGTCGATCGCCACTGTAGAAGTCATAGTGGTTTCTCCAGGAGATGTTGTTGGCCCCGCAGCACGTTCACGGCCCGCTGAATTCCGGTGCGATCGAGGGTGAACATGGGAACGTGACGAGCAACCTGAGCCGCCGTATTATTGGCCCAGTACCGTTGGGGTAGCGGATTCAGCCAGACATACTGTGAAGTATAGCTGCGGAGTGCTTTCATGAAGGCGATCGTGTCCAGCAGACGGGAAACGCGCGATCGCCGACGGGCTGCCCCCGCATCGCTGATCAGCACGACAGCGCTGCCTGCCGCATGGGCTTGCAGAACATCGGTCAGGGACTCCGGCAGTAATAGTTTGGCGTCGGAATACACAAAACCCTCGGAAAACGGCTGAATCTGGGGTAGAACCGAGTCCAACGCCGGAAAGAGCTGGCCCACCAGTGGTTCCAGCACCTGTTCATCGGCTCCCTCTGCGGGGACATTGTGGAAGTAGTAGAGCGCCGTTTCCTCCAGTCGGCCTGCCTGCTGAATGGCGCTGCACACCTCATCGCAGAACAGGTGAAACGGGGCCATCGACCCCTGCCGATCGACCAGCAATAGTAAACGTGTCACATTGCGGCGGCGGGGCTGGAGGACGACGCTGGTGGCTACCCCCAGACGACTGCGGCGGGCGATCGTCCCTTCGATGTCCAGCTCGACTGCGGGGCCAGAGCGCACGGGGCGTCGCAGCCTGCGCCAGGTCTGCGCCACCTCCCGGTAGGTCAGTGGAAACTGGGGTACAAACACAAAGGGGCGTTCTGAAACGTTCACATCTGCCAGGGAGATGGAAGGGAGGCCACCGCTGGACTGGAGTTGGGGGGCTGTTTCATCGGGGAGTTCTGGAGGGCGATCGCCCCCTTCCACAGGTGAACCCGTCCCATGCTCCAGCGGCGACAGATCCAGGTCGTCGAGAGAATACTGCCAGCTATCCAGGTCAGGGGCCAGTTGCTCAAACAGGGCGGTGAGGACTTCCTGCTCCCGCCGTGTCTTTGCCCACAGCGCATTACAAACATCCAGCAGCGACTCTCGCGAAGACCAGCCAAAGCCCGCCCGCAGCGCATCCCGGAGGGCATCGTACTCCGCAGGGCCAAGGGCAAATCCGCGCCGCCGCAGCCGTTGGAACAACTGCCAAAGAAAGGGAGGAAGTGCTGGAAGGTCTGTCATTTCAAGGCTCCATCACTTCTGCGATAGGGCTTCCAGTGCCCGCTGGCGATCGCCCTCCTGTTTCAGCAGCGCACCGATGCTAGGCAGGCTCTCCAGTTTGTCCGCAGGCGTTTTGACCGCCTCCAGGTAGCCGACCCAGTCTAGCAGTTCACTCAACCCCGGTTTTTTGGTCAGGTCTAATTTACGCAGGGCCAGGATCACTTGAGCAGCTCTACGGCTGAGATCGGCATCCTGTAACTGTTGGGTCACCAGCACTTGCTGAAGGCGTTCCTCCGATTCAGGAAATTCAATGAAGTGAAAAATACAGCGACGCAGGAATGCAGCGGGTAACGCTTTTTCTTCGTTATGGGTGACGAAAACGATGGGTCGCAGTGTGGGATTGTCGCCCACTTCGTAGTGCATATCGGGGGCTTCGGTGACGCGAAACTCCAGGCGATCGAGTTCCCAAAGGAGGTCGTTGGGAAAGTCGAGATCAGCTTTGTCGATTTCGTCAATCAGGACAACGGAGCGGCGTTTCTGCTGGGCGCGGGCGATCGCTCTCCCCAGGGGTCCCAGGCGAATGTACTGTTTTACATCCTTGCTTTGTTCGTTGCCGATCTGAGCGTCGTAGAGTCGATTCACTGCGTCGTAGGTGTAGAGCAGGTCCTGGGCGCGGCTGGTGGATTTGATGTAGCTGGTTTCCAGGGGGAGTCCCAGAGCGTAGGCAACGGCGTAGGCCAGCCTGGTCTTGCCGCATCCCGGTTCGCCTTGCAGCAACAGGGGACGACCGAGGGCGATCGCCAAATCGACCGCTTCCTTCAGTTTGGGGTCGGGCAGGTAGAGTTCTTTTGCAATGGTTTTTGTGGAAGGTTGGCTGGGGTCAGAGTCTGGATCTTCGATGTCTCTTGTGTCTGGAAGGTGATCGTAATCAACTTGAGAGAACCAGGTGGAGGTGTCGATCGCACGTTTAGACATAGTTTTGGATCCTTAAGATAACCGTTCCAGGAATGCTTCTGCGGATGGGAACTGCTCCTGCTGTAACAACTCCAGCGTGTATTCGAGATGCTCGTAGACCAGTCCCACATCCAGCAGGTCGGCCTGTTGCTCGTCGTTGGGACAACAGGCAACCATTTTCTGCACCCACTCATCCAGAAACTGCATCCAGTTGAGTAGCTGGGCAATGTCTCGAATCCACTGCATGGCGTGGACACGCTTGAACTGGGGCGACTGGAGCAGGATAGCTTCCGGTGGGAAGGCGCAGTCTCCAGGGCCAACCATAACGATGATCAGGCGGTACGGAAAGGTTTCCTGAAATTCTTTCTGAAGCTGCTGCCAGAAGTCCTTGGGAATACTGGAGGTGGGGTCAATGATACCCACCCGAATTGGGCAGATGACGTTGCTGATCTGCAACAGCTTTTTGTACTGTTTAATTGCCTCCACCGCACTGCTGACCGAAGTCGTCTGTGGTTTTAGCGCCAGTGTGCGGCGAATCTGAGTGTTGCTGCGATCGAGTTCAAATTTGAGGCGATCGCAGAAGTTCTTCAAAAACGCATCGGTGTCACAGGGCACTACGACGCCAACCAGCCCCCGTTTGTCGTAGAGTTCCTCCAGGCATATCTCGATCAGTTGGCTCAAGTCAAATCGATAGGTTTCAGGAAACTGACGCAAGACCGTCTGGGGTGCAGGTTGAGGGGGAACAAACTGTGGATTGATCTGCTGGAGAATCCTGAACACTTCTGCCGTATCGGTGACGTTCAGGACAATGTTATTGCTTCCCGTCGTGATAATCGCCCGATTGGCATTGCCCCCCACGCCGACGGCCTGCTGTCCTGTGACCAGCGTGACCTGTCCCGTTTGAATCGCAGCAACCAGCATCTGGATGTCTTCCGGGGAGAGCATTCCAGTTTGGGCGCGATCGACGATGGTTTGCAGGTCTGTTGGCATAGGGGTGTTTCGTGTTCCTCTCTTTACTTCCTGTTGACTGCTACCTTTTCTGGATAAACCGGAATGCAAGATAATCCCGCTCGACTGAACCGAATGGCCAGCGTTCGGGCTAGTTGAAAAATCTCTGGAGAAAATAGATCGATCTCAGGATCATCCACGAGCTGTTGCAGTGTTTCCCCAGAGCCATTTTTTTCCAGCCCTGAGATTGCTCGTCGGACAAACTCCGTGTCCTGATCTTTAAGGGCTGAAACTAAAGCCGCATTAGCGCGAGGATGGCGAATATCACTTAAAGAAGTCATTGCAGTTCGTCGGGTCATTGCATCAGGACTGTTGATGTCTACCACTAAAGCATCGACAGCTTCAGGTCGCCCCATTTCTGCTAAATCATAAGCGACTCCACCCGCGATCCTTGCATCACAATCCTTCAGGACAGCGGCTAATGTCTGTACAACTCTTGCAGTGTTGAAGCGGGAAAGGGAGTGAGATGCCTGCCACCTGACTTCCTGGGCATCACTCTGATCCTGCAAAACAGCGATCAAAGGCTCGATTGCTTGAGGATCTCTGATGATACCCAGGCTGCGCACAGCCAGATGCCGGATCTCAGTTGCAATCTTTTTATCTTTCAGAAGATTGATTAAACAGCGAACCACTTCAGGGCAATTCAACATTCCAACACGTTCACCCGCCCATGATCTGAGTTCTGGATCAAAAAGTGCTGATAGAATAGCTTCCCGCCCCTTTTGGGGGTTGATCTGGAGTAATGCTTCGATTGCTGATTGGCGAACTTGAACATTTTCGTCTTCGTAACACTGGGCCAGTGCTGCAATTATTTCGGAATCGTCTTCCAGCAGTAATGCAGATGCTACGGATGCGCGTAGCGCTTGATTGCAGCTATCTTTTAACGTTGAGGTTAGCGCTTGAAAAGCTTTGGATGTCCCAAGAGTGACTAGCGTTTCTGCAATATGGTAGTACTCCTTGCTTTCGGCTTGATCAAGATAGTGCTGAAGCACTTCGACTGATTGGTCTGTACCTATCTTCCCCAACGCTGAAATGATTTCCGAACGCAGTTCTGAATCATTGAGATTTTGGGCGAGAGAAGGAATGGCCGCAGGATCACCAATTTCACCCAGGGCGATTACTGCCTGAGATCGAGCCGGATGCTTTTTGTTGTTGACGACTGCAATCAGAGCAGCAACTGCATTCCTTGCACCGATGGCTTTTAATGCAAGTGCTGCCTCACATGCAACCTCTCCCCGATCGTCATTCAAAGCCGCGATCAAAGCCGGAACACTGTCTACCTGGCCTAATCTCCCCAGCGCCCAGGCGGCCTGCTCTGCAATTGCTGAATCTTTCAACGCCTTGCACAAAACCTCACAGGCTCTTGCATCACCCAGACGACCTAAACCGACCGCTGCCTGTTGTCGTACTTGAATGTTCTCTGTTGTATCCTGGAGCATCTCAGTGAGAACTCCCAGAGCAACTGAGTCCTGGCGATCGCCCAAAATCCAGGTTCCCTCCATCCTGATTTCAGGATCAATCGTGCGATCCTTAATCTTTGGAACCATTCGTTCAATAGCGATCGCAGCCCAGGCTCTCCGTCTTCGCCTACCCACAAATTTATCGTTGTTTTTCAGCGTCAGGAGGGCTTCTAGCGCCTCAGAGGTGCCAATCTCCTCTAAGGCGTTTGCCACTTCTCGCCAGACAGCGCCCCCCTCCGCGTGGCGGGCAGCGAGGATATCTGGAACAACCGAGGGGTTACCAATTCGTCCTAAAATTCGGAGTGCGGCAAATAAAGGGTCAGGCCCCAGGTAAATCACTTTTCCCTCCGCTTTCGGTTCATACCAGCGAGGATCTGCCAGAATTGCTCTGAATCGTTCAAACAACAGATGAGGGTGCGATCGCCCCACCGTCACCATCACTGATTGAATAAATTTCAAATCTGTGTACTGTTCCCAGAATGAGTAGAGGCGATCAAGCGTTTCAAGAATTAGCGGGTGAGAACTGGGTTGACACTCGGCAATACAGCGTCCTGCCAGGAGTAACTGGGTTTGAAAAATATCGTCTCTTTCGTCTGTAATTGCCTGTATCAGAGGGAGTGGGTCTTTCATCAACCCGGCCATCAGGCTGATCGTCTCATGCCAGTCGTACTCCCAAAAATGAGCTTTTGCAAGGTTTACCCCATCCCTGGCTCGAACCAGATAGGATGCGGTCAGATACTCCTGAAAGGTGCGGTGTAGAAACAGGTACTGGTCATCATCCGGATTGAGTTTCTGTAGAATGCCGTCCACTTCAGAGAATTCAGCGATCAGTGCTTCTGTCCCCGCATCCTTCAGGTCTCTGGGGGCCTGCCCATCCAGATAGCCCTCCATCCAGTCATAAAGTTCATCCAGGTCAAACACTTGCTGATCCTTACAGGAGAAATGATAGGCCAGTGCTTCCAGCGATCGCACCTTTGCCCTGCCCTTACCTGGAAACCGGGACTGCCGTGTCTGGTTCCACTTCTCCAGCAGGTATTCCACGGCTTTCTCGTACACCTGTGCCCGACGCGCAGGGAGGATTAGCCCCTTTTCCTGAAAGAGACTGCAAATCAACGACAACAGCAATGGATTTTGCGCCAATCCGTAAATCTGGGGTTTGCTGTACAGTTCCCGCATCAGTCCGACTGCCGAGGCTGACTCGTTTCTCTGAGAACCTGACACATTGCGAAACCAATGGTTTACGTATTGCTCAACCTGTGGTTTCTGGAACGGGACAATTTCGACCTCTTTCCCGTCCTCCAGAAAATTGCCCTCATAGCCCACAATTCGAGAGGTGCAGATGATGGGACAGGGATAATTATGGACAAACCGATCCAATTTTGCCTTGAATTCAATTCGGTTTCGCTCCCCTTTCGGCACTTCATCTAAAGCGTCCAGCAGCAGCAGGCACTGTCCTGCCTGGAGCTTTTGCAGCAGCAGGGGCAGCAGCAGGGGAGCGGTTTTGGGATAATCTCGTTGAATTAAGGTTGGGATCGCTTCCAACCATTCTTCCGGCTGTTTCGCTAATTCTGATAGACGCAAAAACAGTGGGAAAATGAGTCGCTCGATCGCTGCTGGATCATCCTTCAGCTTCTGATACTCTCGCTGTGCGGTCAACCTCGCTTCCATCCGCAGCAAGGTTGTCTTTCCCATTCCCGGATCCGCTAGTACTACAATTCGTGAATGATTTTTTTCTCGTACTTGCTGCCAATCAACCTGCTGTGGCCCCAGTTCCTCCCCAATCCCCTTGAAGGCATAAGCTCGTTTCAAATCATCCTCTTCCCAATAACCGTTCAGGGACTCTATCTCTCGCCGATGGGGTTCCAGCACAACTTGCATGGGAATGTACTGGGTTTCCAGAATGATGGGCTGTTTGGTATGAAACGGAGTGATCTTTTCAAACCGCTGTTCGATGTCCTGCAAAAATGCCAGTGCAGCGTTGTGCAGATCTGCCAGCGATCGCCCATCCGTTGATTCACCCTGCCGGATCTCTTGCAGCAGCGCTCGAAACAGTTGCATCAGGGTTTCGGGGTCGGTGCCCTGGTTGATTACAACCTGACGATTATTGCTGGCGAAGGTCGGGATTCCGGTGATAATCACGTTGTCAGTCGCATCTCCGACGATCGCCACTGCACCTTTTTCAGCGGCGATCGCCATCTGTCCCATCATCGCCCCTACCTCGGCGTCAGATAGCTTCTCACTCAGGAGTTTTCTGAGTATCTCTAACTCCCTGGTCATGCGATCCCGCCCTATTCCTCATCCTCGTCATCATCCCCAAACTTGTCACCGATATGGAAATTTTGGGCGCTCCCCAGATTGATGTTGTACTTTCCACGCTGGGTCACATTCTGTACTCTGTTATTATTACCCAGGATGTTGTTGTTTCCAGTGATGATGGTGTTATTGCTGGCATTCCCACCGATCGCCACCGCTCCGCGACCCGATGCTACCACGTTGGTTGTGATGATTTGACCGTTAAGTTCTCCTGGCCTTGATTCGATCCTCGGTTTCTGCTCAAGACCACTGGGTAGACCTTTCGGCTGCAATCCACCCGCCGCATAGTATGCCAACGCAAAGTTGTCTGATTTCTCACTGATCTGAAGCACCGGGTGTTGCTGGTTGTTGGTGATGCTTGGAACATAGCTGCTGGTGTGCATGGCCAGGTCGGTTGCCCAAATGTAGGGGTCGTCCTCTCTGGCTCTGGCTTCACCGCAGAGACCTGTGATTAGAGCGTAGGTGAAAGCGCTACAGGGATTGCCTGCATAGGACAGTTCACTGGCTTTGGAGGAGGCGATCATCATCCGACCGCCCCCTTTCGCAAACATTTTGAGCGCTTCCGGTGGAACAGGTGCCTTGGTGACCTCAAAACCAGAGAGTTCACTCATGCCCCCAGCGTGGCAACAGTCCAGCAGCACCAGTAATTTCTGCGCCGGGATATCCCGCAGCAGATTGGTGAAGTCGCTGCCGTTAATCGCTGTTTCCACCAGATTCTCAGTGTTATAGCCGTAGGGCATCAAGTAGTAGGACCGGGCAGATGGACTGACCAACTGGTGTCCGTGACCAGAGAAGTAAATGATTACCGTAGACTCGTTACTGGTGGCTTCCGCCAGGTCTTCCAGCGCTTTGATCACCCGATCTTTTGTGGCTCCCTTGCCCGTCAGGAGGTGGACCTGTTCTTCGGGATAGGCGCACCGTTCCGGATCCTTCAAGATCTTTGCCAACTCGGTTGCATCGTTAATTGTGGTGGGCAAATCTCCCCCGACACCAATCACGCAGGCGTGGCCTTGAGTAAAGCGATCGCTCATTTCCCTGACTTCCTCGTACGGGGGCTTGCAACGATTATGGCTTTTGCGGGAGGTCGGGCACAGGCTTTCTGTAAAAAAACGTTGCAAAAGAAATGTGGGTAAAAATTTTGGCTAGATTGCGGTAGGGGAATTCGCTGGAGCAACCCTTTTCTCTCGCCTATGAACATTTTCCATCACAGCCTGTTCAGCCTGACCCTCCTCACAGCGGGATGGTGCGTAAGCGCTCCTGCCTTTGCTCAGGCAAGGGTGCTGGTCACTCCCGAAGCAGTCATCGTCAACGGAGTCCGAGGAAATAAAGCGCCTGAAACGCGCACCCTCTCCGTTCGGGCCACCGCTCCGATCAGCAACCTGCGCGTGAATGCTTTTGATTTGTATAACAGTGAGCGCGATCGCGTTTTCCCAAAAGGGCTGATTACCGTTCCCAACCGCATTCCCCCCATTACCGTTGACCAACCCCAGGATTTACCGCTCACCTTCAACTGGCAAAAGGCTCCAAGCGGCCAGTTTCAGGGCAATTTAGTCATCACTCAGCAGGGGGCAGAACTGCTGGTGCCAATCACCGTCCGAGTGAAAGATGACTGGCTGTGGCCGCTGATGCTGCTGGTTGGGGGCGTGATTCTGGGGACGACCGTTTCCAGTTACAGCCGCTGGGGAAGAGGTACAGACGAGGTGACAGCCAATCTGGAACGGCTCCAGACGCAGGTTGAAAGTGAGCAGACGCTTCCTGCCTCCTTCAAATCCCGGATTCTGATGCATCTGGTGGACGCCAAAACCGCACGGGACAGCAAAAAGCTGGAGGCCGCTCAGCAGGCGATCGCCGAAGCAGAAACCCTTTGGAATCGGTGGTTTCGACAGCAGTTGGACTGGACAACAGCATTGGGGAACGGCGACGCACTAAAGCATCGGCTGTCTCAGCTTCCGTTTCTGGACACCGAGACACGATATATCCAGTTCATTCAGCGTGATTTGAACAAAGCGTTGACGCAGGTGGTGGATTACAACAGCCCCCAGGAACTCAGCGAAAAAATTGAGCTGCTGTCCAGGCAGGAGGCTTTTTTCCAAAATGTGTCCAGGCAGTTCCTCAGCCTGCAGTTCTCCCTGGCTCAGTTTGACCCTTCTCCTCTGGAACCAGCCCTGCAAAAGGAATTTCAAGTTCTCCAGCAGAAGGTCGGAGAACTCCGACGGCAGTTGAATACGCTCCCCCCGACCGACCAACCCGAACAGGCAGAACTCAAAGATGCTGAAACTGCCATCCATGAGATGGCCGATGCCCTCAAGGGTTTGCAGGCCAGAGCCAGGGAGAATTTACCAACAGACAGACTACCAAAATTTCAAATCGGTGCAGAAAAAAATGTCATTCTTCCCCCACAGCCCATCCCACCGTCCGTTGCCTCCTCTTCTAAAGCCGCTGAGGTTATTCCAAGCGCCATTGAAGATAACCCGGTGCTGCACCTGATCCCCATCGTGATTCCCAATCCCAACCGACGCTTGCAGGTTTTCTCCTTCGCAACCTGGCTGATTACCGTGGCTTTCCTCTCTGGCATCGGGTTCAACCAGATCTACCTGAATCGCCCCACCTTTGGAGCCGATCGCCCCAGAGACTATTTCGCTCTGCTGGCCTGGGGCTTTGGTGCTGAGGCCACCCGTAGTGTGGTGACGAACGCGCTGCGGCGATCGGATGGGAGTGCCTGAAAACCCCAAAAAGGCGAGACGCTAAAGCGTCTCGCCTTTTTGGGGTTCTAATCCATCTCGGCATTGAAAACGTTGGCGATCGCGTCCTTTGCATTCGCCTGGAACTCGGCCACGTTCACCCGGTTCAGCAGCCAGATGGCCGTCAGCATTCCCACCACCTGGAGACCAAATACCAGGCCATATGCCAGCACGGGACTCACAAACAAACTGCGGCCCAGATCCAGCACCGCACCGCCCAGCACTATTGATATAGCCCGCGCCATGGACTGTGCCAGCCCCCACGCACCGATGAATGTTCCAGCAGTCTGCACCGCAGTCAGGTCGAGCATCAGGCTGATCGCCCCGGTGGTGGTCACCCCGGAGGCCAGCCCAAACAGCAGCAGGCACCACTGAAGAAATTTCGGATTGCTACTAAACCCGGAGGCAATCACCAGAATCATACTGAGGGCCACCAGCAGGCACCCCAGCCGTGTGGTGTTCTTTTTACCCAGGCGAGGGACGACCGCAAACCCTGTCGCACTGATGCCGATCAGCGTCCCCGTACCCCAAAAAGCGTTTAAGCGAGTGGTATCCGACACACACATGCCAAACACCTCGCCACCGTAGGACTCCATCACCGCATCCTGCATGAACAGGCTGAGGGTCATGAACAGGAGAAAGGTGAAGAAGAGTCCGGTTTGCGGGGAGGCGGTCAGGATTCGTAGGGCACGTCCCAGCGTAATCTGATCTTCCCGCTCAATGTTGGCGGTACGGTTAGCAAAGCGGGAGTACTTTTTCTCAACTCCGAAGGTCGCCAGCAGAGACAGCCCCAGAACGATCGCCGGGACGATCATGAACAGACGATTCACAGCCACCTGGAGCGTTGCAAAATCGGTTGTTCCCAACTCCTGACAGGTGCTATTCACAGGCTGGGGTAGCAGTCGAGCGCTGAGAATTGCGCCGATGACGATGCCCACCATCAGCATCGACCAGACCACCCCCACCAGTTTCGATCGCTCCTCTTCCTCAGAGATATCCACCAGCATTGCCGCGAAGGGCGTAGACCCGGCGCTGAGGGCGATCCCGTATAGCGCAAAGACAAATCCCATTGCGCCCGTCCAGGCCAAGGTCTGACCGCTCCATCCGGTTGCTTGCAGGCTGGCTCCCAGTTGCCACATTACCTGCACCGCCAGAAACGCCGCCAGCACAAACAGCACAGAGCCAATCCACACATATCCGGTGCGGTGATAGCCCCTGATCGGTTTGGCATCCGACAAATGCCCAAACCACAGTCGCGCCGGGGCAATAAACTGGTGCATGGCGATCGCCCCAGCCGCTACGGTCGCGGGGATCGCCAGTTCCTTAATCATGACCCGGTTCAGAATTCCCAGGGTCAACACTGACATGATCCCCAAACCCATCTGGAACAGTCCCAGACGCAGCATGGTGAACAGCGAAATTCGGGGATGCATCCCTGGTTTTGACAACTGCGGCTCCGAAGTTTTCATTGAATACCCCCCATCCGTCGAACAAAAGCAGTGTTGTAAGGTTTTTTGCGTCTTTCTACTGGCTGGTTAACTCACAGAAGTGGAACCCTCGCGCAGTATCTGTTTAGCGGTTTTGGATTCCCGCCGGGGCGTCGCCCCGGCGGGAATCCAAAAACCTATATTTAGGGTCTTCTTGCGTGCCCCTGTGACCCTGCGTCACAGGGGCACGCAAGAGACGCTAAAAACGCTAAACAGATACCTCGCGCAGCGAGGGTTCCACTTCTGTAAATAACAGCTTAATCTAACGATACGGTCTTCTAGAGCTGAATGGGCGATCGCTTTACAAACAGCTTTACATTAAAAAGGAGCGCAGTGCTTTGCACCACACCCCTTTTTGTTTCAGCAAACCCGATACAGCGCCTTGCAAGCGCATGAAAACCGAAGTTTTGTTGAGAGTTGCGCTGAGCGCAACTCTCAACAAAACTTTGGGTCTATCTCAGCGCCAAACGCTGTATTACAACTGCTCTGCCAGGTAAGTCTCAATCATGCGGTGGCTCATTCTCTGGCCAATGCGTGACCAGGCGTAGGTGCCAAGGAACAGCGCGATCGCCAGCGCCAGCAAAGAAGAGAACAGGATAGGGAGGCCAGCTGTCATCATCAGTCCCGCCAGCAGGACGGTCACACCTGCAGACAGGCCAGTGAAGGGGAAAGCGAGTTGTAGTGCGTTCCAGCGGGAGGAGGTTGCCTGGAAATGACTGCTCTTCCAAATTTCAAGTTGCATCATTAAGGATGCGGTGAACGCCAGCCCTGTGGTGGCAATAATCACTAAGCTCGCCAGTATCAGGAAGTAAGGTGGGGTTGAAAATTTACCAAAGAGTAAGCTGTGGATTGTATCGGGGTTGATAAACCAGTTCATGTGATTTTCTCCCTGAGTCTATTATCTTTAATGTTGATGAGGGCATTTACTTTTTATCTTAAAACTTGCTGAGCGATCGCTATTTTTTCTATGTTCAAAAACATCAAAATTCATATCTACAGCGCTTTGCAAGCGCGTGTGGTACAAAGTTTTTGTTGAGAGCCGCGCGGAGCACGGCTCTCAACAAAAACTTTGGTTCTATCTCAGCGTAAAGCGCTGTTTTGCACTTCTCATATGGGTGAGTCAGATCTTGCACCTCGATTAAAGAAAACCCGAAACCCTGATTTTGCCGCCGCTTCGCGGCGGCAAAATCAGGGTTTCGGGTTCTGGTGCAAAATCTGAGGTGAGGGACGATGTGCAGGGGTGGTTCCCCTTTGAGGGGGTCAGGGGGTGGTTCCCCTTGAGGGGGTCAGTCAGGTCTACGCCGCAAGAAAAACAGTGCGTAGAACGCACAACAGAGAATCAATAGCCCCCAAAAACTGCTTCTGGGATCGACTGTTACAGTAGTCGTCCAGAGCGCATGGGTGGGTAGCGCCGAATCTTTGGAATTTAGAACCAGGGCGACAAACAGATTCTGCGCAGCATGGACGCCGAGCGCCAGTTCCAGACGATTGCTTTTGAGTGTAATCACAATGAAAAAGACGCCCAATATCCAGTAGGTCAGCGCCCCCCACACAAACCCCCGCTGCATCTCTGGATTTCCCAGGTGCGGCACCATAAACAGCAGGCTGTTCAGCAGAATCAGGATCAGCGGTTGTCGGGTCAAAAGACCGCTGCCCTGGAGTAGATACCCTCGAAACACCAGTTCTTCGGCTGAGGTTTGAATTGGAATCAGAATCAGCGCAACGGGTAACAGGATGAACCACTGAGAGGGATTAAAGGTAAAAGCATAGGAGGACGGCGACAGGAGATAGCCCACGCTTCCCAGGAACAGCAACAGAACAAACCAGACGCCAAATCCCAACCCCACCTGCGACCAGCGAATGGAGCGATCGCTTGCAATCAGCGATCGCACATCCCGCTCGTGGATTACGCCCATCACGAAAAACAGGCTCAGAAAGGCACAGACAAATGGGATCAGCATCACTGCCAGCACCAGAGCAGAGGGGGTTTCTATAAACTGCACCAGTTGCTGTTGCAGGGTTCCTGTCACTCCCTCCGGTGGCGCAAGCAGAACCGCCAGAAGGGCTGCGATCCCGCTGAGAATCAGTCCCAGCCCAATAAACGAGAACAGTATTACAAGAATCCCCAACAGGTACCGCCACCACTGGTTTTTGCCCTGTTTCACCGCATCGAGAAAGCTGGAACTCATATGGTAAACCCAAATGATTTGTGAGAGTGAAGGCGGGCGGATCCCACCTTCACTCTCACAAATCATCTTACAAATCCAAATCAAATGTTAAGTAACTGGACTTTTGACTAAATTGCGCCGATTTTTCCTGAAACGCTGACTGCGTCAGCGTTTCAGGAAAAATCGGCGCTAACATTAAATTCGCCGCGAAACGCTCTCTGAGAGAGCGTTTCGCGGCGCTACAGGGAAAATAGTCAAAAGTCCAGTAAGTCAGTGGGCGTGGAAAAAGTCGAAACCCACAAGGCCATTCCGCCCGCTGCGCAGGCGGAATGGCCTTGTGGGTTTCAAGCTGAATCGCGCCTTTCTACTTATCTGGGCCAAGCTTTGCGTGCCCCACAATGCCTGCGTTACATTAAGTGATGTTGTGTGCCTCTCCAGCGATGACCGATCTCCTTAAGCCTTTTCACTATCCCGCCAGCCCCAAAGTGGATCAGGTTGACGACTACCACGGCACCCCCGTCGCTGACCCCTACCGTTGGCTGGAAGACCCCCATTCATCGGAGGCCCGTAGTTGGATTGAAGGCCAGAACCAGGTCACCTTTGACTATCTGAATCAACTCCCGGAGCGCGATCGCATCAAACAGCGCCTGACGGAGCTGTGGGACTACGAGAAGTACGGCATCCCGTTTCGGCAGGGCGATCGCTACTTTTTCTTTAAGAATAATGGGTTGCAGAACCAGAGCGTCCTTTATACACTGCCCAGTCTGGAGGCAGACCCCCAGGTATTGCTCGATCCCAATACCCTCTCAGAAGACGGTACCGTTGCACTGAGCGGACTGGCCATCAGCGAGGATGGTAATCGGTTGGCCTACGGGCTGTCTGCCTCCGGTTCCGACTGGGTGGAGTGGAAGGTGCGGGATGTCGGGACGGGGGACGATTTGCCTGATCACCTGAAGTGGGTCAAGTTCTCCGGTGCTTCCTGGACCCATGACCATCAGGGATTCTTCTACTCCCGCTTTGATGAGCCGAACGAGCAGACCAGGCTGGAGGATGCCAACTACTACCAGAAGCTGTACTATCACCGATTGGGAACGCCCCAGTCTGAGGATGTTCTGGTGTACCATCGGCCTGACCAGAAGGAGTGGATGTTTGGCGGAGAAGTCACTGAGGATGGCCGCTTTCTGGTGATCTACGTTTCTCGCAGCACCGAGCGCAAGAACCTGATTTTTTATCAGGACTTGAGCCAACCGGACGCTCCGATCGTGGAACTCATCTCAGAATTTGAGGCGAGCTACAGTTTGATTGAGAATGAAGGCACTCGCTTCTGGTTCAAAACCGACCTGGAGGCACCGCGTGGGCGGGTGGTGCAGATTGACCTGACGCAGCCCGATCGCGCCCACTGGCAGGAGGTAATTCCCGAAGCGCCTGAAACCCTCCAGTTCGTCAGCTTATTTGGCGATATCTTCGTGGCCGCCTACCTGAAGGATGCCTACACGCAGATCAAATTATTTGACCTGACAGGGATGGCTCAGGGAGCGGTGGAGCTTCCGGGTATCGGCTCTGTGGGCGGCTTTGGCGGTAAGCGCACTGATACCGAGACGTTCTACCAATTCACCAGTTTTACCAGTCCCGGCACGATCTATCGCTATGACCTGGCTACAGGACGCAGTACTCTGTTCCGTCAGCCCAAGCTCACCTTCAACCCCGATGACTACGAGACAACGCAGGTCTTCTACGCCAGCAAGGACGGGACGCAGGTTCCCATGTTTATCGTCCACAAGAAGGGCCTGACACTGGACGGTCAGAATATGACGTATCTTTACGGCTACGGTGGTTTCAATGTTTCCCTCACCCCCAGCTTTTCCCCCAGTGTGATGGTGTGGCTGGAGATGGGCGGGGTATTTGCTCAGCCCAACCTGCGCGGTGGTGGTGAATACGGCGAAGAATGGCACCAGGCGGGGACAAAGCTGAATAAGCAGAATGTGTTTGATGATTTCATTGCGGCGGCAGAGTGGCTGGTTGCAAATGGGTACACCTCACCTGGGAAGCTGGCGATCGCCGGAGGCAGCAACGGTGGTTTACTGGTGGGAGCCTGCATGACCCAGCGCCCCGATTTGTTTGGGGCCGCCCTGCCTGCGGTAGGCGTGATGGATATGCTGCGGTTTCCCAAGTTCACCATTGGCTGGGCCTGGGTGTCGGACTACGGTTCCCCTGAAAACCTTGATGAGTTCCGTGCGCTCTATGCCTATTCTCCCTTACACAACTTGAAATCGGGCACCCGCTACCCTTCGACCCTGATCACGACTGCGGATCATGATGATCGCGTTGTCCCCGCCCACAGCTTCAAGTTTGCGGCGGCGCTCCAGGCGGCGCACGAGGGAGACAACCCGGTGCTGATTCGGATTGAGACGAAAGCGGGACATGGGGCCGGAAAACCTACAGCGAAGGTCATCGAAGAGGCAGCAGATCGCTGGGCTTTCCTGCTCGACGTGCTGGGTGACAAAAATTAACAGGTGAAACACCGCAGAGACGCAGAGGACGCAAAGACCGAACTCTGCGTCCTCTACGTCTCTGCGGTGAACCATTCCCGGTCAAGCGCTGAGGGAAGTTTGCATCGGACAACCCTGCTCCCTGTGCAGCAGTCGGGTAGCCTGGTCGGTGGGTAGCGGCTGACTAAACCAGAAGCCCTGCATATGCTCACACCCGAGCGATCGCAGCAAATACTCCTGCACTTCGTTCTCGACGCCCTCGGCCACCAGCTCCAGATTCAGGACTCGACCCATCGCGATGATGGCGGCAACGATCGCTTTGTCATTTGGGTCAGTATTAATGTCGCGCACGAAAGAGCGATCGATTTTCAGCGTCTGAAAGGGGAATTCCTTCAGGTAGCTGAGGGAGGAGTAGCCCGTCCCAAAGTCATCGAGCGCAATGGAGACCCCTAACTGATGGATTTGACCCAGCAGCAGTTTTGCCCGCTCGACGTTTTTCATCACGGCGGTTTCGGTGATTTCCAGTTCCAGGTAGTCGGGGGAGAGCTGTGTTTCGACCAGGGTCGCTTGAATCAGGTTGGTAAGATTGGGCTGCTGAAACTGGTAAGCCGAGAGATTGACTGCGACCTTCACGGGTGAGAGACCCATCTTCTGCCAGGTGTGATTTTGAGCACAGGCCGTTCGCAATACCCAGGCACCCAGCGGCAGGATTAATCCAGTTTCTTCTGCCAGTGGGATAAATTTGTAAGGAGGCACCAGCCCCAATTCTGGGTGTTGCCACCGCACCAGCGCCTCCATGTGGGTGATGGTTCCAGTGCAAACATTGATGCGTGGCTGGTAGTACACCACTAATTCCTGGCGTTCCAACGCGTGGTGCAACTGGTTCTCCAGTCGCAGGCGTTCAGATGCTTCTGAATTCAGGGTAGGGGTGAAAAGCTGATAGCGGTTGCGGCCTCCTTCTTTGGCGCGGTAGAGGGCAGCATCGGCGTTCTTTAGAAGCGTCTCGGCGTCGGTGCCGTCGTTGGGATAGACGGCAATACCAATACTGCTGCTGATGTGCAGCAAGTGACTGTTGAGCGCGACCTGCGGTTTCATCGTATCGAGGATTTTTTTGGCGATCGCAATGGCATCCTGACTGCCGTTGAGGTTAGTGAACAGTAGGGTAAATTCGTCGCCCGCCCAACGCGCTACGATATCGCCCTGGCGGAGACAACTCTTCACCCGCTTTGCCACTTCCTGGAGCAGGCGATCGCCCGCAGCGTGCCCCAGTGTATCGTTGATAATTTTGAAGCGGTCCAGATCCAGGAAAAATACCGCCAATTTTGAATTGTTCTCAGTCGCCTCAGAGAGTGTGGTGGAGAGTCGCTCATTAAATAGGATGCGATTGGGGAGACCCGTGAGCAGGTCGTGGGTCGCCTGGTAACGGATGATGCTTTCCTGCTGGTGGCGATCGGTGACGTCGCGAAAGCTCCACACTCGCCCCACAATGTCGCCATTCAGTTGCTGGGGCTGAGAGTACCGTTCAAATCGACGACCATCTTTGAATTCCAGTACATCGTGGCTGATGGCTTCGGGCTGGACATAGAGGCTCTGGACTTTGGCCAGGAAACCCTGCGGATCGAGGAGTTGATCCAGGACAAACTGGAGCAGGGGGGAGTGGTCATGGTCGGCATTGGCAATTTCCCGTGGAATTTGCCACATCTCGATGAATTTCTGGTTAAATCCCTCTACCCGCCCATCCCGATTGACCACCAGAATGCCATCAGCGGTCGCCTCCAGGGTCGCCTGTACCAGGGCCAGCGATCGCTGCAACTTGATCGCGGCCTGCTGTCGGTCAGTAATATCCTGCGCAACGCAAACAATCCCCAGAATCCTGTCATCCTCTGTACGCATCAATGATGCCGAAAACAAAACGGGAACAGCCTGACCGGATCGCGTCCGATAGGTTGTTTCAATATTTTGAATGTATCCCTGCTGGTTCAGTTGTGCCAGATTTTCTCCCTGCAGCAGAACCGCTACCTCCGGAGCGACTTTGCCAACGGGTTGCCCCAGCAGTTCCTTCCGGCGATACTTCAGCAGTTTGGCCGTGGCCAGATTGACGGAATGAATTGTCAGTCCCTCAGGCTGAAGCACGATGAGCGATTCCACCATACTCTCTCGCACTTTGATGGCATAGGCCGTAATCTGGCGCAGATTGCGAGTCATTTTGTTGAAGGTGTGCGCCAGTTCGCCAATCTCATCATTGCGGTAACGATCGATCTGGGTGTTGAGTTTTCCTTTGCCCACCCTGAGCGCTGCCAATTTGATCTGTCCGAGGGAGCGAGCAATGGAAAACGAAATGGATCCGCCCAGCAGAATCGAGAGCAGAAACGCCAGCAAACCAATGCCAAAAATCAACCGGGAAACGGTCACAAACCGTTCGTGACTGGCCGATTTTACCTGCACCAGTTCCTGGTTGCGTTCGGCGATCGCCCGATTCACCTTGCTGAAGTATTCATCTCTCATGGCCTCCAGGGATTCTTCTGCACCCAAAATCGTCGTCTTAGAAGCATTCGAATTTGCCAGCGCAACCAGCGCGCTGGCTTCATTGAGCACTTTTTCTCCCTGCTGCTCAATTTCTCTAAACAGCTCCTTTGAACGGGTGCAGTTTTGAATCAGCTCCTGGTATCGTTGCTTGATTTGCTCATAGTCCAGACGAGCGAGCTGGATTGCTTTTTGCTCCCGTCGGACTTCCTCCCGTTTGGCTGCTGCCAGGATTGTCTGTTCTATCCCATGATCGATTACCGCTGGCTCTTGAGCCGCAGAAACCAGCGCAATTTGAACCGAAGATTTCGTGACCCGGTTGACGGCTTCCTTCAGACGCTCCAACTCGTCGCGCAATGGAATCACCCGTTCGACTACATAGTCAAATTCCTGCTCCATCTGGAAGATAGCGCGAGTGCTAACGCTACCGACTACTTCAACTAGAAGTGCGATCGCCAGATATCCAAAGAAGATTTTTTGCCGAATTCTCATTATTTGCAGGAATTGTTGTGGCTGAAATTCATCATCTTAGGATCTGCCGCGATACAGCGTTTTTCATGTTGGTGAGGTACGAGGGGTGCGTGGGAATCCCCCCTGCTTGGGGGCGAGAGACCCCCCCTATGTTGCAAAATTTAGTACTCGCAACACTAGGCTCTCGCCAAAAAAGCTGGCTTGCTCTCCGTGCAAAGCGCTGTAGTCACATCCTAATTTTCAAAGAGTGCTGGAACATCGGCAGAACCAACCTTTCAACCCTACGTATTTATAGCAAGGATGGGTGTCCGTAGTAATCAGGAAATTCTCTCTCCGTGATTTCCCGGATTGATGCCCAAATCCTTTCAGATGCGTCATGGAAACTACTCCCCCTTCCATACCCTGACGGGGGCAGAACCCAGCATTTTTTCTTGGGTAGTTTTACTGTTCCCCGAATCTGTATTCCGGGGGCAGGATGGACACAAGGTTTTGCATCGGGGGGTGTATGGAGTTCGAAGTACTGCTTGCCTGTGTTCTCGTTGTGCCTGTTGTCTGTTTGTCGGTCTACAATCGCATTACCCTGGGATAGAGAGCGATTGTTGCCATGCCTGGAGTGCAATCGCCTGCGCCTGATCGGTTTGCCCATAGGTAAACACGGTACTCACCTCAGCAGGCAGGTGCGGTAGAAAATCCTGCAACAGATAGGGACTGCCGTACACCAGTAGGGCTTTGAGCTGATTGGCCCTGAGCAACACTTGAAAAGTATCCTGAGCAATTTGAGTCAGTCCGGCGCTGCCACGAAAGGGATTCCCCCGGACAAAGAGCTGGAGTAGTGTGGGGCGATCGCCCACCAGTAGAGGAATGGCATTGGGTGGAGTGTGGCGATCCAGGATGGTCAGCGAACAGCCAGACTCCTGCGGCAGGGCAATCGCCGGACTGGTGGGATGCAGTTCACCATCCAGAACGCTGTCCACCACAATCACATTCTGCCAGGGCTGGCTGGCCGTCGGGAATGCCGCACCTGGGGCCGCATAGATCTGCATCGACTGGTTCAAAATTTCTGCGGCGATCGCCCTTGCTTCGGGTCGTGCCAGTTGCTCAACCTGCATGGCTGGAGCGGTCAGTTCCCAGTGGTGAGTGGAGTCTCCTGACAGTGAGCCAGCGACCAACTTTTGCTTGGCCTGCCAGATCCGTTGCACCGACGCCTCGATCTGCGATTGAGAAATTCGACCTGACCGCACTGCATCGCATATGGCCTGAATCGCTGCCTCAACGTCCACAGGCATCATCAAAAGATCAGCACCTGCCTCCACCGCCATCACAGGTGCTTCACTAACGCCATACCGTTGAGCGATCGCCCCCATGATCAGAGCATCGGTGACGATCAGCCCTGAAAATCCCAGGTTTTGCCGCAGTTCTCCCGTCAGAATGCGAGCAGACAGGGTAGCGGGGTGATGCTCGTCCCAGGCAGGAATCAGCAGGTGCGCACTCATGATGGAATCAACCCCAGCAGCGATCGCGGCTTTGAACGGCGGGATTTCTACGGCGGCCAGTCGCTGGGGAGCGTGGGTAATCAGGGGAAGCGCCAGGTGGGAATCGGTGGCGGTGTCGCCGTGGCCTGGAAAGTGCTTGGCGCAGGTGAGAACCGGGTATTGTTGTGCGCCTTCTAAAAATGCGATCGCCAGTTGGCTGACGGTTTCCGGCGTTTCGCCGAAGGCGCGGACATTGATCACCGGGTTCTGGGCATTGTTGTTGACATCACAAACGGGGGCCAGCACCCAGTTAATGCCAATCGCCAGGGCTTCCTGGGCAGTAAACGACCCCATTGCCTGCGCCAGGGCGATGGCCTGCTGCGGGTGGTGCTGGGCGATGGCGCTGAAGGCCATCGGTGGTGGAAAGGCAGTGGCTCCTGAAAAGCGTTGGCCTACGCCCTCCTCAATGTCAGCAGCGATTAATAGTGGTACACTGGCCCAACTCTGGAGACGCTGCGTTTTGAGGGCGATCTCCGCTGCACTCCCTCCAAGCAAAATGATCCCCCCGATCCCCTGTTCTACCCACTGCTGCAGCCTTTCCCCAGTTGCCTCCCAGACAGGATAGCGAATCTCATGGTCAAACAGATGCCCGGAGGCGCGAACGATCACCATCTGAGCCACCTGTTGTTCCAGGGTGAGTTGGCCAGGGTCAGGAAGGGGGGGGGGGAAACTCACGCTACTTTGCTCCAGCAAGTGGGAACCCTGAATTTCAGGAGAGTCAACTCCGAGCTTCGCCCCTTTGCCATTATTCAGGCACAAGGAGCAAAGAGATTTCATGCATCCAGGGAATACTGAGTTTTTATACCACCGATAAGGGGTGAAAGCATAAAGTGACGCACCAGAATCAGGCGATCGACATGCCCCTTGCCGATTTGGCGGTCTTATAAAAACCCTTAATGCGGGTTCAGCCCCAAAAGACGTTCAGTATGACGAGTTTGTTCCCTGATTCCCACCCGCCCTCTCTATCTCGACCAGAAGCGGTTCACGGGCTTCCCGCTGAACATTTGATGCGGGTCTTTCCGTTTCATCTGGTTTTTACTCAAAATCTTCGGATTGTGCAGGTCGGGTCTTCCTGGCGATCGATTCTGCCTGAGCTGGGATCTGGCTGTCTATTCACCGATTTCTTTGAGGTGCAGCAGCCGGGAATCTCCTGTCAATTTGAGCAATTGCTGGCCCATACAGCAGAACTGTTTGTGCTCTATTGCTCGCGGGGCATGAATCTCAAGGGACAGATGGTCTATATCTCAGAGCAGCAGGTGATGATTTTTCTGGGGTCGCCCTGGGTGCAAGATATCGACACACTACAATCCCTGGGTCTATCGCTGTCTGATTTTGGCATTCATCATGCGCTTGGCGATTTTTTGCTGCTGTTGCAGTCTCAACAGGCGGCATTGACCAATAGTCGTTGGTTGGCCACCCGACTCAAAGAAAAACAGCATGAACTGCAACACCTGCTGAATCAGGCAGAACTGGCAACTTGGGTGCTGGAACAGTCAGCAGATGCCATTGAGGTTACCAATGCAGAAGCGCAGGTGATTTACGTTAACCCTGCATTTGAAGAAATCACCGGGTATCAGCGTGAGGAGGTGATCGGACAGCCCTTTCACTCTATTTTTTTGCGAGGCCAGAAAGATGGTAACCTCTACAAAAAAATCTGGGATCATATTTCTTCGGGGCGTGTGTGGAAGGGAATATACCAGGTTAACCGCAAGGATGGAACACCCTACGAGCAGGAAACAACAATTTTCCCGGTTCACAATCTGTTGGGGGAGGTGTCTCACTTTGCTGCCATCAAGCGAGACATTACGCTGCATCGGCGTACTCAGGCGGCACTGGAACAGTCCCTCTCGCTCTTGGAGGCGACCTTTGAAGCAACTGCTGACGCGCTTGTGGTTATGGATACCACAGGAAAAATTCTGCGGTTCAATCGCAAGTTTGTAGATTTGTGGCAGTTGCCGGAGGAGGTTCTCAACGATGACCACTCCTACACCATTACTCAGCACATTACTCAGTGTCTGAGGCACGCTGAAGCTTTTTCTCTTAAAAAAGCACTTCAGCTCTACGGTCGTCCACCATCGGAAGGGCATGAACTGCTGGAACTTAAGGATGGGCGCGTTCTGGAGTGGTATACCAGCCCGCAGCGAATCCATGATTCCACTGTCAGCCTGGTATGGAGTTTTCGAGATATCACCGAGCGGCAGCAACAGGAATCCAGAATTCGCCATCAGGCGCTCCATGATGCTCTCACGGGGTTGCCCAATCGGACGCTGTTTGGCGATCGCCTGGAGGTGGCTCTGACCCGCGCCCTGCGCAACAAAAGCAAACTGGCGGTGATGTTTCTGGATCTGGATCGCTTCAAGCTGATCAACGATAGCCTCGGTCACTCAGCGGGTGATCGCCTGCTCACAGCAGTTTCCCACCGCCTCACCCATTGCCTGCGCCAGGGTGATACCGTGGCTCGCTGGGCGGGAGATGAGTTTACCCTCCTCCTACCGGATATTCACGACCAGGAGGATGCCAATATGATTGCAGAGAAGCTCCTGACTGCCCTCAGGCCCCAGTTCACGCTGGAGGGGCGATCGCTGCGGGTGGGCAGCAGTATTGGCATTGCTATTTACCCCGACGATGGGGAGGACAGCGATACCCTGTTGAAAAATGCGGATGCTGCTCTTTACCAGGCCAAGAGCAACGGGCGCAATACCTACTGCTGCTACAGCCGCACTGCCACCGCTGAGACTGCCGAGTGGTTGATGTTGGAAGCGCACCTGCACCACGCGCTGGAGCGGCAGGAGTTTGTTTTGTACTATCAACCCCAGGTAAATGTGGTGACGGGACAGATCACTCGCATGGAGGCGTTACTGCGCTGGATCCACCCGGAGATGGGTATGGTGTCCCCGATGCGCTTTATTCCACTGGCTGAAGAAACCGGGCTGATCGTCCCGTTGGGGGAGTGGGTGCTGCGAACGGCATGTGCTCAGGCGAAGGAATGGCAGCTTGGCGGACTTCCTCCAGTGCGTGTGGCGGTCAATTTGTCTACACAGCAGTTACGGCAACCTCAGTTTGCCAGAGTAGTGCAGCAGATTTTATGGGAGACAGGACTGGAGGCCCACTATCTGGAACTGGAAATTACTGAAACTGCTGTCATGAAGAACATGGAAATGACCAAAAGCATTCTGGATGAACTGCACCAGATGGGGGTGTCGATCGCCCTGGACGACTTTGGAACGGGATACTCTTCCCTCAGCTACCTGAAAGCATTCCCGCTGCAAACCCTGAAGATTGATCAATCCTTTATTCGCGATCTGACCACCGATCCCAACGATCGCGCCATTGTCACTGCCATCATTGCCCTGGGTAAGGTGCTAAACCTGAACCTGGTAGCTGAAGGGGTTGAAACATCGGTGCAGAAGGAGATGCTGCGATCGCTGGATTGTCAGGAGATGCAGGGCTTCTGGTTCAGCCGCCCTCTGAGTGCGAATGCGGCAACCCATCATTTGAGATGCAGTATGAATTAGTACCTATCCGAAAACCGAAAACCCAAATTCTGGCAGGCGCGACGCTGTAGCATCGCGCCTGCCAGAATTTGGGTTTTCGGATAGGCCCTTAAGTAACTGGACTTTTGACTAAATTGCGCCGATTTTTCCTGAACCGCTGACGTAGTCAGCGGTTCAGGAAAAATCGGCGCTAAAACCAAATATGCCGCGAAACGCCCTCTGAGAGGGCATTTCGCGGCATTGCAGAAAAAATAGTCAAAACTCCAGTAAATCAGTGGGTGTAGAAAAAGTTGAAACCCAAAAAGCTGTTCCGCCCTGAGCGAAGTCGAAGGGCGGAACAGCTTTTTGGGTTTCAAGCTTAATCGCGCCTATCTACTTTCAGTGCATGTCGCGCACTGAAAATCTACAAAACACCTTTTGAGCTAGGAATTGCATTTGAGCGGCGAGGATCGATCTCTAAAGCCATCCGGAGCGATCGCGCAAACGCCTTGAACGTCGCCTCAATAATATGATGTGAGTTGATGCCGTCGAGCTGGCGAATATGGAGCGTGATCTGGGCGTGATTTACGATCGCCACAAAGAACTCCCGTACCAGTTGAGTGTCATAGGTGCCGACGCGCTGGGTAGGAATTTCCAGGCCGTAGCTGAGGTGGGGACGACCGGAGAAGTCGAGGGCCACCTGCACCAGTGCTTCGTCCAGCGGCGCAACAAAATGACCAAAGCGGGTGATGCCTTTGCGATCGCCTACCGCCTTTGCCAAAGCCATACCCAGGGTGATGCCCACATCTTCGTTAGTGTGATGGTCATCGATCTGAATATCTCCTACCGCCCGCACATCCAGATCAATTAACCCGTGGGACGCGATTTGATCCAGCATATGATCCAGAAAGGGAACCCCTGTATTCGCTGTACAGCGTCCGGTGCCATCCAGATTCAGGCTCACCTGCACATCCGTCTCTTTGGTGGCGCGGCTGACGGAGGCTGTACGGCTGGGGAACTCCAGTGCGGTGAGGTTGTCGGAAGGGGAGACGGTCTGCATGGATTGAGAATTACGACGAGGAAATTGCCAATTCGCCAATTATAGGGGATTCTCAACCGGGTCAGCGGTGTTGTCTTTTTGGCCGTTTCTCTCGCAGGGCAGAACGCAAAGATCCCCGGCATCTATAAAGATGCCGGGGATCTGGGTGAACCGATACTAAAAGCCTATCCGAAAACCCAAATTCTGGAGGGCGCGACGCTACAGCGTCGCGCCCTCCAGAATTTGGGTTTTCGGTTTTCGGACAGGTACTACACCGCCAGGAATCGCTGGATCACCTCGGTACTCAGTTCACTGGTGGGGCCAGAAGCCACAATGCCACCCTTCTGCATGGCGTAATAGCGATCGGCCTGGCGCACAAAGTGCAGGTGCTGTTCCACCAGCAGCACAGAGATGCCGGTTGTAGCGACAATCTTGCGGACGGCTGCTTCGATGTCGAGGATGATGGAGGGTTGAATCCCTTCGGTGGGTTCGTCCAGCACCAGGAGTTCCGGTTGGCCCATGAGGGCGCGGGCGATCGCCAACTGCTGCTGCTGTCCCCCCGACAGGTCCCCCCCCATGCGACCCAGCATGGTTTTCAGCACCGGAAATAGCTCATAAATCTCTTCAGGAACCACCTTAGTTCCCTTCACTTTCTGCCCCCGCGCCTCAAACCCTAGCAGCAAATTCTCCTCCACTGTCAGACGCGGGATAATCTCTCGCCCCTGGGGCACATAGCCGATTCCTGCTCTGGCTCGCTGATCCGGCGATAGACCGACAATGGATTTTCCAGCAAAGGTGATATTGCCGCTGCGGGGACGCAACAAACCCATGATGGTCTTCAACAGGGTGGTCTTGCCCACCCCGTTGCGCCCAATCAAGCACACCATCTGCCCTCTGGGAACAGTCAGGTCAACATCCCGAAGAATATGGCTTTCACCGTAGTAAACGTTCAGCCCCGACACCTGAAGCATGGATGGAGCAGCAGTTGCGTTGGGATCGCGGGCAAGAGAGGTAGAGGTCATGGGTTGAGTCAGAATGAACGATGAAGAATCGAATTGGTTGGCTGGAGGGTGGGCGGTGCCCACCAGCGCTGACGGTGCGAAGCAGTGGCAGTGCTGTGCGTTTTGCCAACTCGTCTCCAGGCTCTGCCTGGGGATGCGCTTATGGAGGCTCTCAACTCGTCTCCAGGCTGTGCCTGGGGATACGCTTATGGAGGCAGAGCCTCCATCTACCAGTAGGAGGCAGAGCCTCCAGGGGGCATGACTGGCGAGACACCAGTAACGCGGGAAAGGGGCATGACTGGTGAGGCGAAAGACACCAGTAACGCGGATAAACCGAGGGAAAAGGGAAGTAACGAGAGAAGTGTGTTAGTTATACTCCGCCGTCTCTAGCAGAGCTGCCTCTTCGGGATTCACCGGATGCTCAGAATCTACCTCCCGTCCCAGATACACCTCAATCACGCGGGGATCGTTCTGCACCTCATCCATTGTGCCTTCGTAGAGCACCGTGCCCTCATGCAATACCGTCACCGTGCGGGCGATCTGACGGACAAACTCCATATCGTGCTCGATTACGATAATCGAATGGCTCTCCGCCAGCGACATCAGCAGGTTTCCGGTCTGGTAGGTTTCCTCGTCCGTCAGTCCGGCCACAGGTTCATCCACCAGCAGCAAATCGGGGGACTGGGCCACCAGCATACCGATCTCCAGCCACTGCTTCTCACCGTGAGACAGCAGTCCAGAGTGTAGATCGGCCTTGTGGGTCAGGCCGATGGTTTCCAGCAGGCCGCTGACGGTACGCCGTTCTGCAGTAGGAGTGCGCTTAAATAGCGTCGGCAGAACGTTTTTGGTGCGGTTGCAGGAGAGTTCCAGATTTTCACGGGGGGTCAAGTTCAGGTAGACGCGGGGAGTCTGGAACTTGCGGCCAATGCCCATACGGGCGATCGCGTGTTCCGAGTACTTCCTGAGATTGCGACCCTGAAACAGCACCTGTCCTACCGTTGGCTTCACCTTACCCGTGATCACATCCAGGAAAGTCGTCTTCCCGGCTCCGTTGGGGCCAATTACCACCCGCAGTTCACCGGGAGCCATTGCGAAGTTGAGGTTATTCAGCGCCTTAAAGCCATCAAAGCTGACGGTCAGATTTTCGATCTCAAGAATTTTGGCAGTCATGGCTATTGTTCACCTTCAATTCCCGGCATAGACACTTTGCGTTTGCCTCTCATATTCTGGAACCAGTTCCATCCCTGATTGCGGAACCAGCCCACCAATCCCATCGGCAACACCATCACCACCAGCAGGAATAGACCGCCCTGCAAGAACAGCCAGATTTCGGGGAACTTCTCACTGAGCAAGCTCTTGGCAAAGTTCACCAGCAGCGCCCCGATGATTGCGCCAATTAAACTGGCCCGTCCTCCCACAGCCACCCAGATCACCATCTCAATCGAGAAGGCAATATCCATCGCCTTCGGAGAGATAATCCCCGTTTGCACAGTGAAGAAAGCTCCCGCCAGACCCGCCAGCGCTCCAGACACTGCAAACACCAGCACCTTAAACCCGGTCGGGTCATAGCCAGAGAACCGCACCCGTGGCTCATCGTCTCGAATTGCCACTAGCAGTCGGCCAAACCGCCCACTGGTGAGCCAGCGGCAGACAGCGTAGGCGGCCACCAGAGCCAGAATCGTCGCCACGTAAAACGCATATTGGGTTTGCGGGGTATTCACGTCAACCCCAAACAGCGTCTTGTAGTCCGTCAGACCATTGGTTCCGTTGATCAACTTCTGCTGTCCATTGAAGAAGTTGAAAAAGATGATGGTCATCGCCTGGGTCAGGATGGAGAAGTAGACCCCCCGGATGCGGTTACGGAACACCAGGAAGCCCAAAATTGCCGCCAGCAGGGCTGGAATGATCATCACCGCCAGGGCAGAGAAGGGAAATGAATAGAAGGGCTTCCAGAACCAGGGCAGTTCCGTCACCCCATACAGCCCCATAAACTCCGGGAGCTGGGAACTGGCGGTGGGAGGAATTTGCAGCTTCAGGTGCATGGCGATCGCATACCCCCCCAGCGCAAACAGCACCCCGTGGCCCAGGCTCAGCAGTCCCGTATAGCCCCAGATCAGGTCGATGCCGAGAGCGGCGATCGCCAACGCCAGAAACCGCCCCATCAGGTTGAGTCGAAACCCCGACAGCAGCAGCGGCACAATCAGAATAAAAAACAGTGCCACCACCGCCACAATGCCTGCTTCGAGCAGCAGCGATCGCCGCTTTGCCCAATCAATTCCGCGTCTTTCGACTACCGCATCCATGGTCATCGGTTTGTCATTACCCCAGTATCAAAACACCCAACAAGATTGAAAACGCCCCTTGTTGTTGTGGGTGCCCCGGCCCGGGGCGCCCAACAACCCAGGAGAGTTAGCACACCCCGCGCGGACCGACGGGGGGAACCTGGCACGCGGGGG
>CAZVXA010000045.1:30921-34303 GCA_964630955.1 uncultured bacterium
GGTTGTCTCTTCACCCCATAAAAACACCCCCCAACACTCTTAAACCCCCCCGTGGTGGTTGGGTCCCCCGCGGGGGGGTACCCACAACAACAAGGCAGATTAAGCATCCACCGTTCGTCCCTTCTGCGGGAACAGGCCAGCCGGTCGAAACTGTAAGAACACGACAATCAAGAAGAACACCATCACTTTGGCCATGCTGGTGGTTGCGAAGAAAGTGAAGAAGTCCACCAGCGGCTGGAAATTAGTCAACAGCGCCAGGGTTCCCGTGCCGATTACATAGTCCAGGACACCCAGGATCAATGCGGCAAAAATGGTTCCCTGGAGTTTGCCGACGCCGCCCACCACCACCACCATGAAAGTGCTGACGATGTAATTCTGTCCGGTATTAGGGCCAACGGAACCCAGGAGACTGACGGCGCAGCCGGCGATCCCTGCTAAGCCAGAACCCAGCGCAAAAGTCAACGCATCCACCTTCTGGGTTGGAATTCCCAGGCAGGCGCTCATGTTGCGGTTCTGTGTTACCGAGCGAATTCTCAGCCCCCAGGGAGACTTTTGCAGGAACAGGTAGACACCCACCACGCACAGCACGGTCAACGCCATAATAAACGCCCGCGCATAGGGTAACTGATAGCCCCCAATGGGTAAACCACCGCGCAACCAGGCAGGAGCTGTCACGTCCTGGTTCTGTGCGCCAAACCACGGTTGGGTGACGGCCAGTTTAAAGGTATTGGCCAACATCAATCCGGTAAACCAGGCGATCCCCGTGGAGAGGACGAGGAGAATGGCGATCGCCCAGTTGCGAATCCGCTCAAAGTCGGGTCGCCGCTTGACCAGCCACATACCACCGAAGAACAGCAGGCAGAACAGCAAAATGCCAAAGATTAGCACCCAGTTCACGCTACGGACGAACTGTTGCAGGATTAGGCTGACGCCCCAGGTGGCCAGCAACGTTTCTAGCGGTCGCCCGTAGAGATAGCGAATCACCCCCCGCTCTAGCAGCAGCCCCACCAGCGCTGTCACAATAAACGCCATGATCAGTGCCGGAAAAATATAAATCTGAAACCATCCGTCGCCCATGCTCTTAAACACGTTCTGTACGACGACGGTAGTGTAGGCCCCCAGCATCATCAGTTCACCGTGGGCCATATTGATCACGCCCATCAGACCAAAGACGATCGCCAGACCCAGAGCCGCCAGCAGCAGAATGGAGCCGATGCTTAACCCGTTAAAAATACCGTCCAGAAGACTAATCACCGGAGGTTGCCTCTCCCTAACTGAAAATAGCCATCCATTACAGGATTGGAATGGTTTTCTAGGGGCTTTGCCCTGACACCCCTTTCATCACCTAGCAGGATTTGAATGGGGTACAGGGGTGGAACCCCTGGCTGGGGGCTGAGGGGCTGTTTGCACACCCGCTGGATTTTTGATTTTGAGGGCCTTCACGCACGCAACATCAAAAATGTACTGGGTTAAAACACGCCCTGGCCCCCCTTTATCACCTGTGAACATTGCAGAAAAACCAACTGTGGGCACACAGTGCCCACAGTTGGTGTGTCAAGAAGCTTACATCTTGAACTTGCCGGGGTTATCTACACCTGTCTTCGTCCAGTCGCAGGTAAAGCCCTTGGTTTCAGCCACATACTGGTTCCAGGGAATCGGATCAACAGGAGCCGGTGTGGAGTAGACGATCTCGAACAGTCCGTCATCGCGCACCTTACCAATCCGCACCGTCTTCGAGATGTGGTGGTTGGGGTTCATCTTGACGGGACCTTCGGGAGCGGCCATTTCTTGACCATAGGCTGCGGAGCGCACGGCTTCCAGGTCAGTAGGTGTACCAGCGGAGCCGGCCTTCTCCACCGCTTGCTTCCAGATGTTGACGGAGATGTAGGACGCTTCCATCGGGTCATTGGTCACGCGATCGCCACCGTACTTGGCCTTGAACGCATCCACGAACTTCTTGTTCTCAGGAGAATCGACCGTCATGAAGTAGTTCCAGGCGGCGAAGTGGTTCAGCAGGTATTCCTTACCGATCGCCTTCACTTCTTCTTCGGCAATACTCACTGACATGGTGGGGTACTTGTCGGGGGTCAGACCCGCACCCTGGAGCTGCTTGAAGAAGGCCACGTTGCTGTCACCGTTCAAGCTGTTGTAGATCACACCGCCATCAGGTAGCTGAGCGCGGATCTTAGCGATGATGGGGGCCACTTCGGTGTTCCCCAGGGGCAGGTAGTCTTCACCGACAAACTTGCCACCCTTGGCCTCAAGCTGAGCCTTGATAATCGTGTTGGCGGTACGGGGGAACACGTAGTCGGAACCAACGAGGTAGAAGGGCCTGTCTTTGTACTGCTCCAGCAGCCAGTCCACAGAGGGCTCAATCTGCTGGTTGGGGGCAGCGCCAGTGTAGAAGATGTTCTTAGAGCATTCCTGGCCTTCGTATTGCACAGGGTAGTAGAGCATATGGTTGAGCTGCTCAAACACGGGCAATACGGCTTTCCGGCTGGCGGAGGTCCAGCAGCCGAAGATCACGACGACCTGATCCTCATTGATCAATTTCTTGGCTTTTTCTGCGAAGGTCGGCCAATCAGATGCACCGTCTTCAACGATCGGCTCAATTTGCTTGCCGAGTAGACCGCCTGCTTGATTGATTTCTTCGATCGCCAACTGGGTGGAATCGACCACACTCTTCTCACTGATGGCCATCGTGCCGCTGAGGGAGTGGAGAATTCCGACCTTAATCGTGTCCCCACCACCCGCTGCGGGCGAAGCAGCAGGCGATGCGCCGGGGGAAGTTGTATCGGTGGGTGCGGGACTGGCACAAGCTTTGAGCAACATGCTGGTTCCGAGTGCGGCGGAACCGTAAACCAGGAATTTACGGCGACCAAATTGCCTTGTCATGAAATAATGGCCCTCACTGAGCGAATAAATGACTGTTTGGAGTCACAATTTAATACCGAGTGATATTAGAACCGCAGACGAGGCACAATTGTATAGTCGTATACAAAAAATCATTTCTTAACTTTTTATAAATTTCTTATCAGGAAATCTATTGGGAAACTTGGAGGTTGGTATTAACGTTTCTCAGTCTGGTGCAGTACAGATTTTCATGTGAGAGCATCGCTCCGCGATGCTCTCACATGAAAATCTGTGGTTTGCCTGAGCGCGGAGCGCCATAGCAAAGAAAAGGCTATATTTTTACGTTGAACTCCAAAATCTCAAAAGCTTCTGTGACCGCTCCTCAGTCGTATCTGTTTAGGAGCGCGAATTAAATAAAACTGAATTGTTTTTGAGAGATGGGGGGGGGGGGGGGGCCCCACAAAAAAAAAAAACAAACAGAAAAATTTTAAAGAAAGAAAAGGGTTTTTTTTAACACAAGAGCGAACCC
>CAZVXA010000045.1:34313-35895 GCA_964630955.1 uncultured bacterium
TCGTTCCCCCCTCCTGTTTCTTTTTTTTTTCGCCCCCCTAAAAAAAAAAAATTTTTTTTTTTTGTCTCTCGGGGCGCCCCCCCCCCCCATCTCTCAAAAACAATCACAGGTTAATTTGTTCACGATCCTTAGCGTTTTTGGATTCCCGCCTGGGCTACGCCCCGGTATGGGTTTAGCGTCTCTCACGTGCCCTGCGGCGCAGGGCACGTGAGAGACGCTAAACCCATGAGCGGTCACAGAAGCTTTAGTGGTTGAAGCTTCTGCGTCAGCAGATAAACCTGCATCTCGCCCTTGCCTTTAATCCCGATTGCCCCCCGCTTCTCAAACAGGTACTTGTCTTTCAGTCGCACATACACCGCCTCTGTCACCTGAATGTGGCCGGGGATGCCCTGGGACTCCATGCGACTGGCGGTGTTAACCGTATCTCCCCAAAGATCGTAGATAAACTTCTTGACGCCAATTACCCCGGCCACTACAGGCCCCGTGTTGATGCCAATGCGCATCTGGAACGGCGGAAAACCACGAGAATTAAACTGGGCCAGCGCCGCCTGCATGTCCAGGGCCATATCGGCGATCGCCTCCAGATGATCGGGCCGCTCCACTGGAACCCCCCCGACTACCATGTAGGCATCACCAATGGTTTTAATTTTTTCCAGACCGTGCTGTCCGGCCAGATGATCGAAGCTGGAAAAAATTTCATTCAGCAGGGTGACCATTTCCTGTGGGGGAATTCCTGCCGATAGCCGGGTGAAGTCCACAATATCGGCAAACAGCACCGATACCTCAGGGAAATGTTCAGCAATGGTGCTGGTCTTCTCCTGTTTCAGTTGTTTGACGATCGGTTGCGGCAGGATATTGAGCAACAACTTCTCCGACTTTTCGCGCTCGGCCTCCAGTTCCAGTCGCGCTTGAAATGCCTGCTTTTGCAAACGCTCGTAGAGATACACCGATAGATCACAGATGACGCAAAACCAGAACAGGTAGAGCCACAGAGTTGCGTCCCAGACTGAGCGGGGTTCGAGCGGTAAGCGGGCGATCGCACTCACCGACAGATAGTAAATCAGCACGACGGCCTGCGTCACCAGGTGAAGCTGCCAGCGCACGGGAATCAGCGTCGCCTGGGTCAGAAAAGCCAGTGTCCAGGCAAATACACCGGGAAAGGCAAATCCCTGGAGCGTCGCCCAGACCTGCTCAATGAGCGTAATGGACCAGGAGCAGCCCAAAAGCAGCCATTCCAGGTGTCGTTGTCCCACGCTGGTATTGTACAGCCCCTGGATAATCAACAGTGCCAGAACGGATGCGCCCGATTTACTAAACCAGCTTGGGTCATTTGTGCCGCCCAGCAACACCATGCCAAACCGCAGGGCAATAAAGGTCAGATAAGCCAGCAGGGCAATCTGAATCGACAGCCCCAGCCGTTTCTGCAAAAAGGTCTGTCGCCACTGCTGATACTCCGGTGACTCATCGGCGGAGGCAACAAGGACATCAAATTTCAGATTCAGAGGAAAGGCAAACGGCAGACGCACGGGGACACCTCCGAGGGGTGACACCCTACACCTTATCCCAGTTTTTTGGGTGAAGC
>CAZVXA010000046.1:0-35671 GCA_964630955.1 uncultured bacterium
AATTGTGGAGGGCGCGACGCTACAGCGTCGCGCCCTCCACAATTTGGGTTTTCGGTTTTAGGATAGGCACTTAGTACAAAGACTGACCAGCAAATGAATTGCTCCCTGAGCGGAGCCGAAGGGGGCCTTGACTTTTATTTTCTAATACCAAAACTGGCGATCACTTCCTCTCCTACCTTCACATAGTCCTGCCAGCCTTCCTGCGCACGGGGATCTTTGACTTCGTGAACCAGGACTCCCTGACGGGCAGCTTTTTGAAAGGCGGCGAGGCGACGAATCCAGGTGTCAAAGATGGGCATTCCTTCCTCTACCAGCATGGCTTTCACCAGTTCTCCTTCTCTGCTGGGTTTAGGCGGAACCACCGTCAGCAAAATCCGGTAGCGACTGGCTCCAATCTGGTGCAGGTATTCCAGCGTGAGAACCAGGGCATCCAGCGCCAGGACATCCGGCGTGGTGGGCAGAATCAGCAGGTCGCAGGCATCCGTCAGCAGCGCCAGGTCAGTGTGGACAGGACGGGCCTGGGTGTCGATCACCACATGGTCATGACGGCGCATGAGGGGGAGCGATCGCTCCTGGGGCACCACCTCAAACGGCAGATTTCCCCGCTTAGCCCAGCCGATCGCCGAGCGGTTGGGGTCTGCATCCACCAGTAGCGTTTTTCCCTGAGTTTGCAGAAATGCCGCCAAGTGGATGGCGGTTGTGGTCTTTGCGACACCTCCTTTGAAACTGGCAACCGTGATGATCATCGTGAACCTGGAGTACGGGCGCATTTGTAGGATACTTTACTCGGTGGTATTGCAAATCTGTGGATAGTTTTGGTGGAAGTGGCGCGTTGCACTGCTTCCACCAAAACTATCCACAGATCAAGAACAGCCCCCAAAGTTCCACATCGCGTTAAGCTTAAGTTGTTAAGAAATATTGAATTTCCGCCTGCCTATGCTGACCCAGCAGCCCACCACCGAACCCGCCTGGCTTAGAGTGATTCGTCTGCTGCGCTGGGATAAACCTGCTGGACGACTGATTCTCATGGTTCCAGCACTGTGGGCAGTGGTACTGGCTGCAAGAGGCACACCGCCGCCCATCCTGATTGGGGTGATTGTGCTGGGGACTCTCGCCACCAGTGGAGCAGGCTGTGTGATTAACGACCTTTGGGATCGAGACATTGACCCGCAGGTGCAGCGGACGCAGAACCGCCCTCTCGCCTCACGGGCACTGTCGGTACAGACCGGGGTGGTCCTGGCGATCGCCGGATTGTTCTGCGCCTATGGCCTTTCGCTCTACCTCACCCCCCTCAGTTTCTGGCTCTGTGTGGCAGCGGTTCCCGTCATCGTGCTGTACCCCGGAGCCAAGCGAGTCTTCCCGGTGCCGCAACTGGTGCTGTCGATCGCATGGGGATTTGCCGTGCTGATTAGCTGGACCGCCGTCACCGGAAACCTGGAACCGGAAACCTGGGATCTCTGGGCCGCAACCGTCCTCTGGACCCTCGGCTTCGACACGGTGTATGCGATGGCCGACCGGGAAGATGATGAGCGAATTGGTGTCAAATCCAGCGCCCGCTTCTTTGGCAAATATTCAGTTCTGGCAGTGGGCTTTTTCTTTGCAGGAACAGCAGCACTGCTGGCCGTCGAAGGCGTGTTAATGGGGTTGGGCATTGGTTACTGGGTGGCGCTGTTGGGGGCGATCGCCCTGTGGACACGGCAGATTCTCCAGCTCCAACAACCTGAATTGGAACCTGCCCTCTATGGCCGCATCTTCCGGCAGAACGTCTGGATTGGCTTCATCCTGCTGGGGGGCATGGTTGCTGGAACGCTGGTATAGGCAAGTTTCACTAAAGCTCCAAACCCATCCTATAGTGGCTATCCAAAAACTGAAACCCAAATTCTGGCAGGCGTCGCGCCTGCCAGAATTTGGGTTTCGGATAGGCTGTAAGTACTGGACTTTTGACTAAATCGCGCAAATATTTCCTGAAATGCTGAAAGCGTCAACGTTTCAGGAAACATCGGCATCAACTAGACTGGGGGGGCGAATGCCGGGAAGCAATTCACAAAAAATAGCGGTAAAAATAGCTGTGTTCTCTAACCCCTGGCTCTCCACAATTTTGTGTGGGAGCACTGCGTACTCCCACACAAAATTGTGGAGAGTCTAACCCCTTTTGAGAAATAGCATCCAGTCGTGACCAAAGTTTTCCGCCAGGCAGCGCTCCATCGTCAAATCTTTAATCCGAGCATCAAAATCAACGTACTTCAGCGTAAATCCTGCGGCAAGAATAGACTCCAGGAAGGCTTTGGGGTGTTTATAGCGAGCGCAGTTGATTTCCATCATCACAACGATGTCTGGATTGTTCTGTACAACCACCTGCATTCCTTTCCAGATTTCTTCCTCAGCACCTTCCGCGTCAACCTTCACAAAATCTACCCGGGGCCATCCCTGAATCACGTTATCTAAAGTATTCACTTCGACTTCAACAACCTCATCCCCTGCGCTGGCGCGACGGTAGAGCGTTGCATTCATCCCGCGTGATTTGGGAATCACCAGCTTCATCGTACCCGATTGGGCAGCGATCGCCGACTCTGAGACCTTAGCAAAACTCTGCATCCCGTTCACCTCAAGAGTCTTGCGCAAGAGCATTGCCAGTTTTGGATTGGGTTCAACCGACAGGACCCGGCCCCCGCTAGCCCCTGACAACGCTCCCATCAGCAGCGTGTAGTAACCGTGGTTCGCGCCGATATCCACACAATTCCAGCCCGGTTGCAGCGTCCGCGCCATTACCAGGGTAATCCAGGCTTCCCAATAGCCATCCATACACAGGTGCGGGGCGATGCCCTGATCCAGCGCGTCAGCATAGAGTAGAAATTTCCCCAGTACTCGGCAGAGCACCATATCGTAGCCCACGTACAGGGTCTGGCAGCGGGGGCGACACGCGGCCTCCAGGTCGGCAGCAGACATCGTTCTCAGTCGTGTCGTATCGTGCAGCAGGAGTAATCGGTCGTTCATGAATGGGAGATTGACAGCAGCGACAGCCGACGGCGCAGAAAACGTCGGTGGCGGTGTCTGAGATTTTGGCCAGACGGCATCCCTCAGGTTAAGAATGCTCTGCTTCAAAGACCCAAATAAGTTGAACATTAATTCCCGCTTTCTCTACAATCGACAGCGGTACCGACGCTGGACAGTACCGTATCACCGTATCATGGATTGCCTCCCTTCTCTCCAGCAGGCTAGAGGCAAGCCTGAGCACTGTCAGCGAAGCTGATGAAAATTGCGCTCAAACCACACTAATGGCTTTTTCGTTAACTACTGCAAACCTGTTCTGGATTGTGTCTGCGGAGGAAGCGATCGCCCTTCTCGACCAGGGAGGCATTCTGCTGGATGCCCGTAGCGGAATTCGCCTGGGGGACTACCTCAAAGAGGCCATTTCGATTCGCTGGCAGGACTTCTCGCAGGAGCCGCCTGACAAGGGCAAACTTCTGAACCGGGATGCCGCGTTAAACCATCGACTGCAAGCTTTGGGAATTTGCACCGACAAGCCCGTTGTGGTATTCAGTCATCCGCCTCACGGCTGGGGTGAGGACGGGCGAATTGTCTGGATGCTGCGATCGCTCGGTCATTCCTCCGCTGTTCTGGTGGATGGTGGGTTCCAGGCACTCCACCGGGTAGGCATGATGAGTACCTGGAAATCTGCTTCCCCAGGTGAGTCAGGCAACTTTGAGGTCCATCGCATCGAAGACTATGCGATTCAGCGGGATGAACTGAAGGCCAGACTGGGCGATCCAGAGATAGTTCTGCTGGATACCCGCTCAGCCATTGAATTTCTCGGAGCGGCTCCCTTTGGGGAAACAAGGGGAGGCCATCCTCCCGGTGCCATTTCACTTCCGTTTAAGCAACTGATGACTGCTGATGGTTACGTCCTGCCGCCGCAGAAAATTTGCGATCGCCTGAGCCAGATGGGGGTCTCTCCTGACCAGGAGATTGTGTCCTACTGTACGGGGGGAATTCGCTCTGCATGGCTAACAGTAGTGCTAATCAACGCAGGCTTTCAAGCAAGGAACTATGCCGGGTCAATGTGGGAATGGTCTGCCCTCCCCGACGATGAGTATCCGCTGGTGCTGGGTAAGTAGGTGCGCGATCGTGAAGTGCAAAGTTTTTGTTGAGAGCCGCGCTCCGCGCGGCTCTCAACAAAAACTTTGGTTCTATCTCAGCGCAAAGCGCTGTAATCTGGGATTCAAAATCCAAAATTCTGAATCATGCGGTCATCTATCCAGCAGTCCAAAAGCGGCGCACTCCTCCAGATTCTGACGCTGGGGTCAATCGTTGCCGCATTTGTGGTCAACGCCCTGTCGAACCTGTTCCCCCTGAATGGAGAGTCCATCGGCAATCTCTCCAACACGCTGTTTCGAGCGGTGCAGATCATCCCTGCCAACTACGCCTTCTCCATTTGGGGCATTATCTACCTCGGTCTGTTTGCTTACGGGATTTATCAAGCCAGTCCTGGGCGGGGGGGCGATCGTCTCCTGCAATCTATCAACGTCCCCCTGATCGTCTCCAGCCTTGCACAAATTGTTTGGGTTTTGCTGTTCCTGTCTCGCCAGTTCTGGTGGTCGGTGCTGGCGATGGTGGCAATTCTGATTCCCCTGATTCTAATCTACCAGCGGCTCTGGGCCGACCGGGGGAGTTTGAGTCGCCAGGAACAGTGGCTGGTCAGAATCCCCTTAACCATCTACCTGGCCTGGATTTCGGTGGCCACCATCGTCAATGTCGCCAGTGCCCTCTACAACAGCGGCTGGAATGGCTTTGGCCTCAGCGATTCTGGCTGGACCGTAATCATGCTGATGGTTGGTGCGGCGATCGCCTCCATCCTCGCCCTGCAGCGGGCAGACATTGCATTTGTGGTGGTGTTTGTCTGGGCGTTTGTGGCGATCGCAGTACGGCAGTTTGATCAGTGGGTGATTGTTGCAGTGGCGATCGCGTGCAGTATTGTGATGGCAGTTTGTCTGGTTCTGGCGGAACGCAGGCGGCAGCTTGAAGCAGAGATATAAAAAGCGCTAAAGCCTTTGCGATTCAGAGGCTTCAGTGCTTTTCAGGTTTCCTGAACACTCAGCAACCGCGATTCCATCAACCGATCCATCCACCCCTCCAGATACCTGCGGTTCTCCTGCCGCTGCTCTGGACTCGTGGTATCCAGCGGATGCGGCATCAACCCTAAAATGGCGGCGGTAGTGACGCAGAACATAGACTTTTGAAAGCTCAGACAGAGCTTCACCCGCAGATCGTCCTCTCCCCGCAGGCTCTGCAAATAAATCTCGTGCAGGTAGTCAGGGATATAGTGGCGCATATCCTGCATCAGCAGAGTCGGGGGAATACCACCGCCGCCAATGGGCAGGGGATCCGCAAACAGTGCGCCGTAGTTGAAATCCCCCTGGTCGGTGGAAATATATCCGGCTTGAGCGTTGTAGGAAACGGTGCCAAAGAACGGGAAGGAACGCAGAAAAACGGCCTCTACATAGGGAACCGCTGTGTCGGGCAGGAAGGTCAGGCCGACAGATTCAGGAATAATCTCATAGCACTGTCCATCAACGGTGACTGCATAGGTAATCGGCAGACTGGCACTTGCCACCAGCCCCGCTTTTACGTGATCCACCACGTCTGCAATCGAGGTGATCTCTCCCCGGTCGTAGCGATCGCTCAACTCCAGAAACATCGGACTCATCACCCGCCAGAACTGCCCCAGCGCACTGTAGTAGCAGAACTGTCGCACCTGCTCCGGCAAAAAGTCTGTGAACAGACCGTTCAAGCCCCTCATCATTGGGTTTGACTTCACCTTGGCGGCGATCGCTGCCCTCGCCCGCTGCTCAAACTCTGGCGTATCCAGGTAGGCATCCAGCCCACCGCCCCCATGCCAGAACATCCCCTTCATGCAGTATTCAGCAAACTCAAAGTTGATGCGATCGTGCCACCAGTGCCGCATCAGCTTTTTCCACGACACCTCCCCATTGAAGTACTTGAAAAAGGGAAACAGCACCAGAAACTGATGCTCCGAAATGTAAATCAAGTTCCGCCAGTAGGCATCCAGCACCACACCATAGCTCTTGAGGATACCAACCACTTCCAGCAGGTTCTCTTCAGATTCCGGCAACAGTGCGCCGCCCTGCTCGATCCGATCAACGATAGTAGAGAGGGGATGAGTGGTAGCAGGGGAGGAGAGGGTGACCATGAGTTTAGGGAGTGGGTAAGGTGATGGTGGGGAGGGGCAGGCTTGATAGGGATATTTGGGGAAAAGTTGGGACGTTTTGGCATAGCCTGCCCTTACAGGGGTACGGGGAAGCGGGCGACTGGGAATGGATAACGGAGATTAAGGGGTTGTCAGGAATTGGGTAATGGGTTGCAATTTATTTCGAGTCAACTAGCAGATAGTCTGACTTTGCACCTCAATCACCCATCACCTATCACCGATAACCGCTACTGCCCCCGGCGTCACCGTCCTGCCTAACGCCCAACTGGTTTCCTCACTGTAGAGCGTCATCCAGTTGGGCTGTAGGCCCAGGAAGACCACCAGGACAGCAATAATCAGAGCAGGAATCCGATCGCGCCAGTAGATTCTCGGCAGGTTGGCCAGACTGTCGGGGAGACGACCGAAGAAGACGCGGTTGACCAGGTTCAGGAAGTAGACGGCGGTAAGGCCCGTACCCACAACACAGAAGAGGGTCTGCACCGGGAATACGGGAAAGCTGCTGCGGTAGACCAGAAATTCTGCAATGAAGCCGACCATACCGGGAATTCCCGCACTGGCCATAACGCCCATAATCATCAGGCTGCCGATCAGGGGGAGTCCCCGTTCTGGAGTCATGAGACCCCTCAACACTGTCACGTCGCGGGTTCCGGTTTTGGCGTAGACCACACCCACCAACAAAAACAGCATGGCGGAAATCAGGCCGTGGCTGACCATCTGGGCGATCGCCGCCACCAGACTGAGGGGAGTCGCCGCTGCACTGGCCAGAATCACGTAGCCCATATGCCCGACGGAGCTGTAGGCCACAATCTTTTTCATGTCGGTCTGGGCGATCGCCACAAATGAGCCATACAGCACGTTGATCACGGCCAGCACGGCCAGACCGGGGGCGATCACCCGCCATGCATCCGGGAATAACCCCAGCCCAAACCGCAGTAGACCGTAGGTTCCCAGCTTCAAAAGTACTCCTGCCAGCAGCACCGACGCCTGGGTAGGTGCTTCGACGTGAGCATCCGGGAGCCAGGTGTGCAGAGGAACGATGGGAATCTTGATACCCAGGCCAACGACCAGCGTAATCAGCAGCACTAACTGGGTGCCCATCGGTAGCGTGTGCTCCCTCAGCAGGGCATAGTCAAAGCTGGACATACCGCTGAGAAACGACAGCCCAAAGAAGGCCGCCAGAATCAGAATGGCCGAAACTGCCGTATAAATCAGAAACTTAGTCGCTGCATAGCCTCGCCGTGCGCCGCCCCAGATGGCAATTAGGAAATAGAGGGGAATCAGCTCCACTTCGTAGAACAGGAAGAACAGCAACAGATTCTGCGACAGAAATGCTCCCGCAACCCCTGCCTCCAGGATCAGAATCAGGCTGTAGTACAGCCGGGGCCGATTCACCTGCGTATCGCTGCTGTAGATGGCCACCCAGGTCAGCAGACTATTCACCACCAACAGCGGCAGCGACAGGCCATCCACGCCCAGCTCATAGCTGAGGCCGAGGGAATCAATCCACGGCAAAAATTCCTGGAACTGGATACTTCCAACGGAAGCATTAAACTGCGCCACCAACCAGAACGTCCACGCCAGCGTCGTGCCCGTCAGGACGAGTGCCACCTGCCGAGTACGAACGGGGGTCATCACCTGCGGGAGACACCCAATGAGAATTGTGCCAAGAAGGGGAAGCCAGATAAGGACGCTCAGCATAGCGAAGATGAATAGCGTAATGGAACAAATGAGTAGACGTTAGAGTATAGAGGGTAAGGGCGAACGTCCGTTCGCCCCAACAGCGATCGCCTCCCCGTAAGGGCGAACGGACGTTCGCCCCAACAGCGTCCGCCCCTAGAACAACCACCCCAGAGACGCGATCGCCAGCACCACCCCCACAAACACCGTTAGCAGATAGTACTTTGACTGCCCAGAAATCGTATACTTCAGGCTCTCGCCTCCCAAAATAGAGACAAACCCCATCAGGTTCACCAGCCCATCTACTACATAGTGGTCAAACCAGGCAGTGAGTCGCGACCCCTGGCTCACCGCCCAGACCACGCTGAGGCGATACACCATCTCCATTTGAAAATCATGCGCTAGAAATTCCCGGAGCCACTGCCAACTCTCATTCTTGGGCTGAGCCAGACGGGAGCCAATGTAGAACTGACTGGCCATCGCACACCCCAACACGCCTGATGCCATCAGCAGCCCAGCGGTAATCCAGTTCATCTCCGACCAGTCGGGCAGGAGATTCCACTGGGCCAGCATGACGGGTACCAGCAAAGCAATGATGGTGAGCGAAACCATCGGCAGAGTGACCAGCCAGGGGGCTTCAGGCGCGCGGCGGGTCTTCGGTTGAGCTGGGCCACTGAACACCATGCCAAACACGCGGGTCAGATTAAACGCTGTTAGACCATTCACCATCAGCAGAATTCCCACCAACACCGGGGCACCCAGCCAGAAGCGGCTGGCCCAGCTCTGCATGGCCCAGAAAGTGCCCATCGGCAACAGTGCAACGCAGGCCAGTGAGCCAACAATGAAGGCCGTTACCGTCGCGGGCATCCGGGAACCCAGACCACCCATTTCCCGCAGGTCCTGAGTGCTGGTCGTGAGGATGATCGACCCGGTACTCATAAACAGAAGGGCTTTGGCGATCGCATGGGTAAACAGAAACAGCAGCGCTACCTCATCCTGTTGCATTCCCACCGCCAGAAACACCAGTCCCAGATAGGCACTGGTGGAATGGCAGAGGGCGCGTTTGATGTCTACCTGAGCGATCGCCACCAGCGAAGCCCCGATCGCGGTTACTGTACCCAGCGCCATCAGTGTGGTCAGCGCCACCGGAGATAGGGACAGAATCGGCTGCATCTGGATCAGCACATAGGCCCCGCAGGCTACCACGACAGAGTTCCGCAGAATTGAAGCAGGGTTTGGCCCCTCCATTGCCTCATCCAACCACAGGTTTAGCGGAAACTGGGCACACTTTCCGGTTGGCCCCGCAATCAGCGCCAGCCCCAACAGCGTTGCTGTCAGCGGAGACAGGTCAGCAGTCTGTGCCCAAACTGTCAGGTCAGAGTAGTCCATACTGCCAGCCATCGTCGCCAGAGCAATCACGCCCATCAGCAGCAGCAGGTCTCCCACCCGCTTGGTCAAAAACGCATCCCGCGCCGCCTTCACCACCAGGGGCTGGGCGTACCAGAAACCGACTAATAAATAAGTTGAAAGGGTCAGCATTTCCAGCAAAGCATAGCTGAGAAACAAAGAGTCGCTTAGCGCCAGCCCGCTCATCGCTCCCTCGAAAAAGCCCATCAACGCATAAAACCGCGCCAGCGCCCAGTCCTTCTCCAGATATCCCAGGGCAAACACCTGTGCCAGCAGACTCAGGCCCGTGATCAGCACCGCAGAGCCAATGCTGACCCTGGACACCTCCAGCGAAAAGGACAGATCCAGATCCATGACTGTGAGCCACGACACCCGCACTGTCTGGGTCGGCAGGTACCAGACATCGAACAGCATGACGACGCTGTGAACCATCGCCAGCACAGTCATCAGGATATTAAAGTAGGCGGCGGGTCGTGGTCCTGTGCGGCGGACTGCACCCACCGACCAGGGAAGGGTCAAAAGGGCACCGAGCAGGCCGTATCCCGGCACCCACCAGCAGGTCTGGATGAGGAACTGAGTCATGAAATATCCTGCGAGTTGTTGTTATCTAAAAACTCATCGAGAAATCCCTATGATTTCATCGATGAGCATCACCGAAAATAGGAAATCCTGAAAATTTGTCGGGTTAGACATTCCCCATATCAACAAACAGTACAGAATTTCGCAGCCTATCTATGGAAGGATGGCGATGAATCAGGAAACCCCTATATGAGCACTAATTGCACAATAAACATAAACTTCACCGGATTTGTATTCTAACCATTTCTTTTAATTTTGCACTCGCTTAAATAGCGAAAATCTTTGTGTACAAAGGTTTTCCAGGAACAAGAGCGATCGCCAAAGCCCAGTTCATTGCCCGATTCGCTGCATGAATAATATCATCGCTCCTTAGAAAATTAAATAAATCCAAAGCAATTTTGAGAATCTGTAATTATTATGAAGCAAATATTTCACAAACTATCCGAATATTGAGAACTGGCGATGAAGATAGAACGCTGTTCCCCCCGGTGATAGGATTTAAACCGTAGCCCAGCCTGGATAAATTGTGTTTATTTATCTTTGCAACAGCAGTATTCACAATTTCTCTTTAACTGAGAATATCAGTGACGGAATTCGCAGGCGCTACGTGATGGATAACGAATTAATTGCTTTTGTAGCACTCCAGGACAGCAAAACATTTCTCATCGCCTAAATTTCCAGGCCCTGTTGAAGTGCGCTAGCCCTTGTTACGTAGTAACCGGAGTCAACCAACCCTCGTTTCCAGGCTCTGCCTGGAAATGTCTCACGAAAACTCTCCTTCCCAGGAGGCAAAGCCTCCAAAAGGGCATTACTGGTTAGAAGCCAGTAACGAACTACCCCTCGTTTCCAGGCTCTGCCTGGAAATGCCCCCCAGAGGATCTGCCTCCTACTAACAGGAGACAGATTCTCTGAAAAGGCGTTACTGGCTTCCAGGCAGTAACGAGGGGAACCAGGAATCATCATGTCGTGGTGAGGAGAGTACAGGATACGAGGAACACGCGCTGAGAGACGGGTGTTTAGGGAAAGTAGTTGGGTTCGCTGCAAAATGTACAGGTGCGATTCCGGTCAGCCGTGTTGCTGGATGATAGGGGTAAGGCGAGGTTCTGAAAGGACTGCCTCAACGCCCCCTTCAATGCTTGCCAATGCTGAATTCTGTTCTTTCGTCAGGAGGCCAACTGCACGCCCGATCGCCAGGAAGCAGGTAGGACAGCGCGTATAATCTCGCATTATAAGCGCTATAAAAACAATCATTTTGGTTTATGTTGCAAAAGCCATTGATTCCCCTGTATTCTTACGATTGGGAATTCTAAGGTGTTTTCTGAGAACTTAACGATAGGCATCCCTGTCGAACTTTTCAGATACAAAGCATTGCTAACGCCTTGTTGTCCAGTCGCACACCCATTCAGCTTCTTAGGGGTCTCTTCAGTACCTCTGGTTTGGTTAAAATCGGGCGGGCGTTCCGGGGCAAGCGAGAGCATTAGCGAGAGACGTTCCAGTGGAACGTCTGTTGTGAGGGATTTCTTTTTCCTCACGATGGTTCTGTGCGTCATTTGTAAGGGTTTGCCTGACTTTTGCGCTTTGAACTTTGTTGCCTGTAGCCGATTCCACAACTTCGGCTGATTTTATTTCTGAATCTCATTTGGAAGGGAGAGAACGATGGCAATTGCAGTTGGAATGGTAGAAACGCTGGGTTTTCCTGCTGTTGTAGAAGCAGCAGACGCAATGGTGAAAGCAGCCCGCGTGACCCTGGTTGGCTACGAGAAAATTGGTAGTGGTCGCGTTACCGTTATTGTTCGCGGCGACGTTTCTGAAGTGCAAGCCTCCGTCGCAGCAGGCATCGAGAACGTGAAGCGGGTGAATGGCGGACAGGTTTTGTCTACCCACATCATCGCTCGTCCCCACGAGAATCTTGAGTATGTCCTGCCGATTCGCTACACCGAGGCAGTCGAAGCGTTCCGGGAGAGCGTCAGCGGCATCCGCCCCGTTAACCGTCCGTAACCCTGATTACTGATGCAGATTGCCAGGGTTTGCGGCACTGTCGTCAGTACCCAAAAGGAGCCGAGTCTCCAGGGGGTTAAATTCCTGCTGGTGCAATACCTGGACGAGGAAGGTAACCCCCTACCAGAGTTTGAGGTTGCGGCGGATAGCGTGGGTGCGGGATTGGATGAATGGGTACTGATCAGTCGCGGCAGCGCCGCTCGTCAGACCACCTATTCTGAGTCTCGTCCCCTGGATGCGCTGGTCATTGGGATTATTGACACAGTTAGCGTAGAGAACTACCCGCTCTACCGCAAACGCGATCAGGATCGGTAGCCCCACACTCCCGGTTGGGGCCACTGTTCCTGTTTAGCGTGTTTGTTTAATTTAAGATTCTGCTGCACCGCAGTATCCGTCAGGAGAACGTATTCATGGTAGCGCTCAGTTCTGCTGCCCCCCCAACCCCCTGGTCCAAGAGTCTGGCCCAGCCGAAGATTGATGAGACAGCTTACGTCCATTCCTTCTCCAATATTGTTGGAGATGTTCGCATTGGGGCAAATGTGCTGGTGGCACCCGGAACCTCAATTCGGGCCGACGAGGGTGGCCCTTTTTTGTTGGGTGAAGGCAGCAACGTCCAGGATGGCGTGGTGATCCACGGACTGGAGCAGGGGCGGGTCATGGGGGATGACCAGCAACCTTACTCCGTCTGGATTGGCAAGAACACCTCCATTACTCACATGGCGCTGATTCATGGGCCTGCCTACATCGGTAATGACTGTTTTGTCGGGTTTCGCTCCACGGTATTCAATGCCCGCATCGGCAACGGCTGCGTTGTGATGATGCACGCGCTGGTGCAGGATGTCGAAATTCCCCCTGGTCGATACGTTCCCTCCGGGTCGATCATTACCACGCAACAGCAGGCCGATCGCCTGCCCAGCGTTGAGTCTGTTGATATTGAGTACGCCACTCAGCTCAGTGGGTTGGGTGACGCTCAGCGATCGGGGGTGCATCGTGATCCAGCGATCGCTTCTGGACACCCTGCTCGCAACCAAACTCCCGCTCCCTCTAATCGTCGTTCCAGCCAGAATCCCGATATGCAAAATATTCGCTTAAACCCGGAAGTTGTTGATCAGGTGCGTCAACTCCTGTCACAGGGCTACAAAATTGGCACCGAACACGCTGACACCCGTCGGTTCCAGACCAGCACCTGGAGCAGTTGTGCGCCGATCCAATCCACCCGCGACTCTGAGGTGTTTTCTGCCCTTGAGAAATGCGTTGTTGACCACGCAGGCGAGTACGTCCGCGTCTTTGGTATCGACACCAAGTCCAAGCGCCGTGTCTCCGAACTGATCATCCAGCGCCCCGGCGATGCCTCCAGCAACGGCAAGAGTTCGTCCTACAGCGCCCCCAGCAGCTATGCCTCCAGCAGTTCTAGCAGCTACAGTGCCTCCAGCAGTTCGGGTAGCTACAGCGGTGGACGGCTCTCTCCAGATGTGGTCGATCAGGTGCGCAAATTGCTGTCGCAGGGTCTGAAGATCGGCATGGAGCACGCAAATCCCCGCCGTTTCCAGACCAGCGTCTGGGATAGCTGCACTCCTTTAAGTAATGGCCGCGACAGTGAAATTTTGCCCGCTCTGGAAGCTTGTCTGGCTGAGCACACGGGTGAATACGTTCGCGTCTTCGGTATCGACTCCACCTCCAAACGGCGCGTTGGAGAAATCATTGCCCAGCGTCCCAATAGCAAGAGCAACGGTTCTGCCCCCAGCAGCGCCAGCAGCCATGCCTCCAGCAGTTCCAGTAGCTACACATCGAACACCAGCAGCAGTTCCAGCAGCTACAGTTCCGGCAGCGGTCGGCTCAGCCCCGATACGGTGGATCAGGTGCGGCAGCTTCTGTCCCAGGGCTACAAAGTGGCAGCAGAGCACGCCAATGCCCGTCGCTTCCAGAGCAGCACCTGGCAAACCTGCGCTCCCATCAGTAGCACCCGCGAAGGCGACGTTCTGGCAGCGCTGGAAGCTTGCCTTCATGAAAATCCCCGCGAGTATGTGCGCGTCTACGGGGTGGATACAAAGTCGAAGCGACGGGTCTCTGAGCTGATTATTCAGCGTCCGGGGAACTAGTCGTCGGTTGACGGTTTCTCTTCTAGGTGTGTAAGGGTTTGGGTCGATGCAGTTGCCGTCACCACAGCCGATGGGCAGTTGCCATCCGATGATCAGTGGCAACGTCACGATCCACTCCAGCGCGGCGATCGCCCCCGGTGTGCTGCTTCAAGCTGACCCTGGCGCTGAACTGATCATCGGTGCAGGGGTCTGCATCGGAGCCGGAGCCGTGATTCATGCCCACGGTGGAACGCTGGAACTGGAAGTCAGCGTCAACCTCGGTTCTGAGGTGCTGGTTGTCGGTCATGGCCGAATTCGGGCGAATGCCTGCATTGGGTCGAAGGCAACACTGATTAACCCGGACGTTTCGGCAGCATCAGTAGTGGGCTGGGAGACACTGGTGGGAGATCAGAGCCGAACGGTTGAAGGTGAGCCAGTCAATCAGGCTCCGTATGCGAATGGATTGATTCCGCCAGTGTACGGGCCTCCGATTCAGAATGGCCAGGTTTTGCCGACCCATCCATCTCCGATTCAGAATGGCCAGGTGCCTGTGCAGCCGCCGACCCCGATCGCCAGTGGCCCCCCGGTTCCAGGTTCCTTAACTCCTACCGTACCCGACGAACCTGGGCCACTTGTTCCCCCCAACCTCTACAACCAGCCCATCTATGGTAAAGCTGCCGTCGAACGCCTTCTGAATACGATGTTCCCCCATCGGCAAACCCTGAATCAGCCCCTTAACCCGAATGGCTCAGAACCTCCTGCATCTGGAGGAAGCCCATAGCCCAAACCTGTGTCATGCTTTAGGTAGAAACTTTCACAGGCTCCACATCCGTCAATTGGTCTTTCACCGTTGACCGCGTAGAGAATATCCATGCAGGCAAAACAGCAGGCCAAAGAGCAACCCAGCGTCCAGTTCAAGCCCGCAGCACCGGAATACCGCTTCGATGATATGGCCGTGGGCATGGTCTGCACCCGAAGTTTTCCGGCGATCGTGGGCACAGCAGATATGATGCTGAAGTCGGCTGGGGTGCGGCTGGTGGGTTACGAAAAGACGGGCAGCGGATACTGTACGGCGGTTGTGCGAGGCAATATTGCCGATGTGCGAATTGCCGTTGAGGTGGGGGTAGAAACCGCAGAAAATTTTGGCGAATTCGTTTCTAAGCTGGTGATCGCCCGTCCTTCCCGCAACCTGGATGCGATTCTGCCGATCGGTAGCCGACTGGCGCAGTTTGTCTCCGATCGTGGCCACAGTCGGTTGAGCAATCTGGCGATCGGGCTGCTGGAAACACGCGGCTATCCGGCAATGGTGGGTGCTGCCGATGCGATGCTGAAGTCCGCTGAAGTGCAGCTTGCCGCTACAGAAATTATTGGCGATGGTCTGTGTACTGCGATTATCCGGGGGCGCGTCTCGGATGTGGCAATGGCGATCGAGGCCGGGATGCACGAGGCCGAGCGGATTGGTGAACTGCACGCGGTGATGGTGATTCCCCGTCCGCTGGATGACCTGGAGGAAACGCTGCCGATCGCAAGCTGCTGGATCGAAGAGCGTCAGCCCGTTGCGCTGCCGCTAGATCTGAAACAGCCAGTGCGTGAACTGGTGGAAGCCGAGGAGAAAGCCGAAGCCGAGGAGCAGTTGGCTCAGCCGGAACCCGTGAGTTTGCCGGATTTGAGCAGCATTCTAACACCCGAAAAGGTAGAGTAGGGGCAAAGCATTTGCGTAGGGTGGGGTTGGGGAAACCTTGGGATTTTTAGCGCAAATGCTTTGCCCCTACGGTGTCCGATACGTTGTTGTTGCGTTGCGATCGCCTATCTATCCACAACATTTTCTGCAAATACGCTTGTATCTGTCAAACGAATCTCTTATTTTTTGCAATGTCGATTCCCAAGTCGGCAAACCACAGGCTTAAGATGAGACACAAAGAGCCAACAAGGGTGAAAACTGATGAGCCAAAGCGAATTTTGGAACTGGGAAAACCGCCAAGCCAAACTGACGCAGAAGAAGGATTTACTGGTGCGGCTCAACCAGATTGTCCCTTGGGAAGCCTTCCGGCCAACATTGGAGAAGATTCATGATAAGCCCCGCAAGAGCAAAGCGGGACGCAAAGCAATCGATGTCGTGGTGATGTTCAAACTCCTGGTTCTGCAACAGTTGTACAACATCAGCGATGAGGAACTGGAGTATCAGGTGAGCGACCGTCTGTCGTTCATGCAGTTCATGAGGTTTAGCTTGGCCGACGAAGTTCCTGATGCAACCACCGTCTGGTTATTTCGCAAACAACTGATTGAGCAAGGACTGATTGAGGCGCTATTCGAGCAATTCGATGGGTATCTAGTCGAGCAGGGCTATGCGGCCAGAGGGGGTCAGATTGTGGATGCGACCTTGATTCCTGTGCCCAAGCAACACAACACGAGCATGTGTTTGGTGCCTGAATCATGCAAATGGGTGGCAAGCTGGTGCGAGTGATTGAAATCGTGCGGGTCAAGGCGTACTTGGGGCTGAAGAATTTGACCTACAAAGAATTTGACCTACAACTTGATGCACTACACGTTTTTACAAACGCAAGTAGCCGATTAAGCACCCGGATGGGGTGAACTCCATTTTGATTCATACTTGCCCACACCTGTTGTTCATCTCAAGAGCTGACAACTGCTCAGTGGAGCCGCGATATCTCTGTCTCATTTGAGACTCTACCTGGTCAAAATTCAATTTTTCGAGGTTCCCTTTCCAAACTTATTTTTAGTGTCTCTCGCGTGCCCCTGTGGCGCAGGGGCACGCGAGAGACGCTAAACGCATACACGCGGGGGGAACCGCCCACACAACGCAAGTAATTTCATTGCTGGAAATCTCCTTAATATCGCTCGACGACCACTGTGTCCGATTCAATCACTCGCGTTTCCCCGTTGACCTGAAGTGTGATCACGGCTTTGACGCGATCGCCCCGACGATACCCTATACGATTGGTCAGATGAAAGTCATTGACTGCATTCTCTAATGGACGTAACCGGATGACTTGAGGAGAGGTTGTCGCCAGTTGCACACTTCCACTGACTGCATCCCGAATTTCGATCTTCTGGATATTTAAGCTTATCTCTGCGTTTTGTGTATTTTCCAACTGAACAAAGACTGCGGCGAAACCAATCTCCCGATTGGCGGTCGGTGACTGACCGGGGGGAAGCTGCTGCTCCTCTCGTGCGTCTAAGCTAACGCTGCGAACAACAACCCCATCGATAGTTTGTGCCATGTTAGCAGTTGTTTGTGTGGCTTGCATGCCAGAGCTACAGGCGATCAGGCTGGTGACCAGAGTGGCGATCGTTCCGTATTTGAACATAGGAACTCCTGTGAGGGGAGTGGGGGATAAATCTAGAGATGGGTGCAATTGCGATTGAGTTCCTGAAAGATTACTTTGTGGCGCGGCTTAGCCTTACCACAAAGTAATTTTCAAAGTTTAGTTCGTCGTATAGTCCCAGTTGCGGAAGTTGCGCAGAATCTGGTTGCGGGTGAACTCAACTTCACTGCCGTGGGGATTCCAGAAGCGGAAGCGATCGCTAGTGCTGTTGTAGCCCACCATCGTGTAGGAGTGGTTCGCCACGACGCCTGCATCAACGCCGGAGGTCTTGGTGTTGAGGGCGATCATGCGGCCCTGGTTGAAGGTATTAATGATCCGACCAATATCATTGGAACTCCAGAACAGAATGCTGGTTGAGACATTCCGCTGGTCGGTATTCCGACCCGTCACGTGGCGCATGGCATCGCGAGGCCAGCCACCGTCGATCCCGGCGTAGCTGTTGGTGTTGTTCTGACCGATCCAGCCGGACTGGTTCAGTTGGGCATAGGCTTTCTCCGCCAGAGCAACCCACAGTTCGTTGTTGTTGTCGCTGAAGGTGCCACCACCCCAACCGGCGTAGCGGGCACGACCCGTGTTGTTTGTGGGCAGGAAGCGATCGACCGTTACATAGTCCGCCGCACCATTGCGGAAGAAGCGCACGGTGTAGGTGTTGTCACCGTTGTCAATAAACATATTCTGAATCGTGTTGGGCGTGCGGAAGGCAGCGGCAGCGAGGCTGGCCATGTAGTAGCAGTCACCGACACCACCCTGGTCTACATCCCGATAGCTGATGCCGTTCTGGAACAGGGAACCGTTGACGAAGCGGTAGGTGCTGTTGGTTGCAGCAGGGCGATCGGTACCCAGAAACCACTTACCAATCAGGCGCTCCATCTGCGTTGAGTTGCTGCCTGCGAACAGGTTACCGATGCCAGAGCGGGGGTTGGCCGGGTCGCCATTGATCACTTTCCCCGTCAGGTTGCGCACGTAGTCGGGCATAAGGCCACCCGCGCCACTCAGGAGGCGTCGCAGGTCGGTCAGTTCGGTGGCATCGACCACGCCACCATCGTTGGCGGTGCGCAGGATGTTGATCATCTCGTTGCGGGAGAACCCACCACCAGCGGCCATCCGTGCTTCGCCCAGAATGCCTGCATCGGACAGATTGTTGCTGTACCAGTCACCCGAAGAGATGCTCAGGTTGTAGCTGGTGTTGCCGCTGTAGCGATAAACCTGTACAAAGTAACTGCCAGCCGCCAGGGGAGAACGAATTAATTCCGAGGCATTGCTACTGAAACTAGAGCGGCGCAGTTCATCACCAGAGTCAACCACACCATTGCTATTGGTATCGCGGATCAGGCGGACATCCGCATCGGCGCTCATACCGGAGAGGGTGATGTTGAACTGGCTGCTGACGCTGTTCAGCCTGAAGCGGTAAACGTCGGCGGTGTTGGTCGTGTTGAGTGAGCCATTGAAGGTGCGGAAACTGCTCAGCACCCCCACATCGGTTTCAGTGGGCAGTAAATTGCTGGGGTTGGTGTTCGACAGTTGCAGGGTGTAGCTGCTGTTGCCGCTGTACTGGTAGACGCGGATATAGTAGTCACCTGTAGCAAGGGAAGCCAGGTTGATCGCCTCATCATTGGTGCCGCCCCGGCGAGAAGATGCAATTTCGACGCCGCTGCTGTTGAGCAGTTGCACATCTGCATCAGCGCTGAGTCCTCTGAGAGACAGGTTAAAGGGGCTGGAACCGTTTACCCGGAAGCGGAAGTAGTCCTGGGTGTCATTGCTTCCAACTGAGCCAGTAGTTCGCAGGGAATTGCTTAGAGCGCCCAGGTTGCGAGCCGTCGCCATTGTGTCATCGGTGACAAAGATGGGGGGAAGAACAATACCAATGGGGCGTGTGAGAATCGGACGAGTGATCAGTGTGTTTTTCAGCAGGCTGTTATTCAGCAGCAGTGTGTTGCGGGGGGCGGAGGCGGGAGAACCAGGGGCTGCGCTGGCCCGTCCCAGTCGTGCGGTGGGTTGACTGGAGCCAGGAGCGGTCAGGTCACTTGCGGAGAACAGACCTGCAGATTGAGAATTGAGTTTTGCAGCGGAATTGAGAAGATTGGTGCGATCGCCAGTTTTAAGAGTGGATAGCATTGTTCGCCTGCCTTGATGGGTAAATGAATGGCTTTCCCTCGGATTCACTGTGCTAGCGGACACCCTGTTTTGGTTCGCCGAGTGAATTAAGCCGTTGTAGACCTATCGGGCAGTCTCAGAAGAATTACGCAGACCCTCTGAAAATTTTTTTGATGGGTTGTGGGCGATCGGTGGAATTTCTTGTAGGGGATATTTAGAAAGTGCCTGTTGGTATCTGAACTTTTGACTAGGGCACTTTGTAAGCGCGTCAGGTACAAATTTTGAGTAAGTTGGCGTGGAAAAAGTCGAAACCCCAAAAGCTGTTCCGCCCGCTGCGCGGGCGGAACAGCTTTTGGGGTTTCCAGCTTAATCGCGCCGACCTACTTGGGTCAACGCAAAGCGCTATAAATCGCGCCGCTTTTCCTGAAACGCAGCGCTAAAATTAATTTGCCTCGAAACGCTCTCTACGAGAACGTTTCGAGGCATGGTAGGAAGAAATAGTCAAAAGTCCAGTTCCTGAATGGCCCGTGTAAATATCGCCTCTCAAAACCCCAGATGGCGATTTTGCTGAGTGCTAAGCTCAACAAAATCACCATCTGGGATTAAAAAAGCAAGAATTGGCCGATAGGTGCTATTCCTCCGCGCCGACCAGGTCGCTATCGCTATCCTCATCCTGTTCCTTGCGCTCCTCACTCAGCCGATTCAACAGCGACAGCACCTGGGTTCCCCGTTCAATCGAACGATCTTCGATAAACACCACTTCGGGCGTCCGGCGCAATCGAACTCGGTGGCCCAGTTCACTGCGGACATAGCCCGTCGCGGACTTCAGCCCCGCCATTGTGGCTGCTCTGGCCTCATCGGTACCGTAGATACTAACGAAGATCTTTGCGTGTTGCAGGTCGCCCGACACGTCCACATCCGTGACGCTGACCATACCCACCCCGACACGGTCGTCCTTAATCCCAGAGATCAGGAGCTGACCCACTTCCCGCTTAATTAGCTCTGCAACGCGAGCAACACGACGATCGGTAGCCATAGGGGTTCTCCAGAACTCGACACAAAGGAAAGGAATGCGACAGACGATGAATTCTTTACTTTAGAAGCAGATTAGCCGGGAATGCGACTGCCGCAGGTGATACAGTCCGCACCCGACTCTGCTGCCGCCTATCAAAAAAGAAGGATTTGCTGAGTTGCGGCTGTCCCGTAGGTCAGGCATCTTGCCTGTCAGGAGCCAGGTGAACATTTTGTCTCCTGGGTCTAGGCGGACAAGATGCCCACCCCACAGAAGGCTAAAGGCACTAAACAGCACTCAGCCCCAGCATGGCCTTCAGCGTGAAGAACAGGAATGCAAAAGCAGACAACACGAAAAGACTGGTGGCGATCGCCGTGCTGGGACGCTGGAAGAGCGGCAGCAGGGGGCTGATCAGCGTATAGAGAACCCCCAGGGTAAAGGTGATAAAGTAACGGGGGTAGCGAGAAACGTTATTAAAGAAGTCTTGCATAGGTCTGCTCTGGCAATTGCTTGCACAACACGCGATTGATAGTACAGTATTACCTAAAAGTGCGAAGTAATACAGTTAACAGGGAGGGTGTTGTCCTGAGAAGGACAATTCATTCTTACCTATTATCGTATGGTGGTTCTCAATTGGTAAAAACTTTTGCAGACCACCCGCAGAAACAGCAGTTTGGCTTTCTTACAGCGCTGTTCAAACGCTTAAAACCCGATTGTTTTTGTGAGAGCCGCGCTGAGCAAGGCTCTCACAAAAACAACTGTGGCTTATTCAAGCGCGAAGCGCTGTACGTAAGGAGGCTCCGCCTCCAGCAGGTATCCCTGGCCGGAGACCAGGAACGAGGATTAAGCTTTTTCTACCTCGTCTCAAGGTTCCGCCGGGGGTAAAAATCTGGAGGCTCTGCCTGCTACTGCTGAGCCAAACCGAGCCGTATCTCATGCCCAAATCTCTCTAAGCGCTATCTATAGCGTCACATCTGTCCCTAAAACGCTACTCAATGATATTAGCATCCCCCCGTCCAAGATCGCTACCCCCCACCGCCCCCCGTCCCTTTCTCAAATGGGCAGGCGGCAAAGGTCAGCTCATTCCCCAGTACAGTCAGTTCTTTCCCCAGGAATTCGATACCTACTATGAGCCGTTTTTGGGCGGCGGGGCTGTTTTCTTTCACCTGCAACCGCGTCGATCGGTGCTGATGGATATCAACCCCGAACTGGTTAACGTGTACACCTGCGTGCGCGATCGCGTAGAAGACCTGATTTCTCTTCTGGAGATTCACCAGGAGCAGCACTGCGAGACCCACTACTATCGGGTACGCTCAAACCCCAGAGATCATCCCCTGGAACGTGCCGCTCGCTTTATCTATCTCAACAAAACCTGCTTCAATGGCCTCTACCGGGAAAACTCCAAAGGCCAGTTCAACGTGCCGATGGGCCGCTACAAGAATCCCCGCGTCTGCCACGCCGACCTGCTGCGATCGGTCTCCCTGTCGCTCCGGAACGCCCAGGTGCTGGAATCTCCGTTTGATGCCATGCTGCATCAGGTGAAAGGGAAGCGCTCTTTTGTCTATTTCGATCCTCCGTATTACCCCATCAGCCCCACCAGTAACTTCACCGCCTACAACCGCTATTCCTTCAGCGCCGCCGATCAGATCCACCTGCGAGACGTATTTGCAGAACTGGCGGGCCGGGGCGTCAAGGTGATGCTGTCCAATTCCCACTGTCCTTTTACGCTGGATCTGTACCGCGATTTCAACATCCACACAATTACGGCCAGTCGGGCGATCAACTCTGACCCTGCAAAACGCGGAAAAATCTCTGAGATTTTAGTCACGTCGTATTAGGCGATCGCAGTTGAACTGGACTTCGCGCAACCGACGCTCCAGGAAGCGGCGCTCACTATTATTCGTTACCAATTCGAGTGCCCGGGTATAGCTCTGAGTCGCTGCTGCTAAGGCTCCCACACGCCGGAGCAAATCTGCACGGGTCGCGTGGAACAGGTGATAGTCATTGAGTTTGATCGCCAGTCTATCAATCAGGGTGAGCGCTGCTTGTGGACTGTCTACCATCGCGATCGCCACCGCTCGGTTCAAGCTCACAATCGGTGAAGGCTGCAAGCGTTCCAGTACCTCATAAAGCCGGGTAATCTGCATCCAGTCTGTTTCTTCGGCGCGTGCTGCCTGACAGTGAAGGGCAGCGATCGCCGCTTGTAGCGTATACACTCCTGTTCCCCCCCGCAATGCTGCTTCCACCAGAGGCAGCGCTTCAGCGACTTGTGGGTGATTCCAGCGACTCCGATCCTGATCTTCCAGCAGCACGAGATCGCCTGCGTCATCTAAACGGGCATCTCGCCGAGAATCGTGCAGCAACATCAGCGCCACCAGTGCTGTCACTTCGGACGGGGGTTGGGGGGCCAGCAATTGTCGCACCAGTTGCCCCATTCGGATTGCTTCAGTGCAGAGGTCATGGACTCAGTGTTTTCTTCCGTCTGGGTGACGATGTTTTCCACACCTATTCGACCTATGCTCGTGGCGTTGAGTCTCTCACCGACTCTTACAGCCTGCTTGATATGACTCCCTACGGGCGACAGGAAGACTTTGAAGACTCACCTCCTGGGTATCCGCAACAGCCGACCTATGGATAGGGAAACGAAACTTCCGCGCCAATTCTACTGCGATCGCAATTCTCAATCATTCAACAAAAGGAAATGAATAATGGAAACCACACAAACCGAACAAACCTCACCCATACCTGTTCAACCTCAAAAAGAACACCAGTGGCTCCACAAACTCGTTGGTGAGTGGACCTATGAAACCGAAGCAATGATGGGTCCCGATCAGCCTCCTGTCAAATTCACGGGAACAGAAATGGTTCGCTCACTGGGCGGACTCTGGATTCTGGCGGAAGGACAAGGTGAAATGCCGGGATGTGGCCCTGCAACGACACTGATGACCCTCGGCTATGACCCGCAGAAACAGCAGTATGTGGGTACCTGGGTTGGATCAATGATGACGTACCTTTGGCATTACGAAGGTGAATTAGATAACGGCAAAACCATGCTGACGCTCAATTCTGATGGGCCTTCTATGACGGGAGAGGGAAAAACAGGAAAGTACAAAGACGTGATCGAGTTCAAAAGCGACGATCACCGGGTGCTGACCTCCCATATGTTGAGGGACGATGGGCAGTGGCAGCAGTTTATGACCGCCCATTATTGGCGGAAGCGATAAGACGGATCATGCCGTTGATGAAGCCAGGTCCTGCACCCAAGCTAAGCCATAGCTATAATTTCATTACTGGAAATCTCCTTCAATGAAACCGGGTGCGTCGTGTCGAAGATCGCCTGTTGCCTATCGCATAATGCTATTCAGCCGCATCGTTGAGTCAATTGTCCGATGAACCGTCTGTGGGCGCTGTCGTAAGCTGTTTCGACTGAGCGCGGGTCAGTTGATGAACCGTTTCAGTTAAATCAATTCCTGTGGTCTGGCGCAGTTGCTCGATGAAGGACGCAATTTTAGTGGCGGTCGTACCACCGCTAGAGTCAATCACCGTGACGTTCTGCACCGTAACATCGGGAACTGCCCCAGTCAAAGTTTTGAGCAGGGTTTCTAGCCGTTGCAGAAGATAGATATCGCGGGCGTTGGGGCCAGCAGCTCGCCAGGATTCCGCCAGACGCTGGGTGCCTTCGGCTTTGGCTTTGCCGTCCTCGATGATGCTGGCGGCGTTGCCCTGAGCCTGGGCGATCGCCAGCTTATAGTGGGCCTCAGCGGGGGCGATGATATCGGCTTGCAGTTGCTGCTCGACCTGCTTGATGCGCTCCTGCTGAACAGGGACTTCTGCCTGGATGCGAGCCAGTTCGGAGGCGATTTCGGCGATCGCTTCTGCAACGACGGCATCCCGTTTGGTGAGGGTATCTTTGACGCGGCGATCGGCGTCAGCGGTGGCGATTTTGATGTCGCGATCGATGCGGCTGAGGGCCGTGCTTTTCTCGTTTTCTGCGGTTTGAATGATGGATTCTGCTTTAGCCTGGGCTTCAGCAATGCGGGCATCTCGGAGCATATCGGCCTGCTGTTTGCGGCCAATGGAATTGAGATAGCGCACATCGTCGGAGATATTCTGGATTTGCAGGGTGTCCAGCACCAGCCCCAATTTCTCCAGATCCTCTTCGGCTTCGTCCAGCAAACTTTTTGCGAAGGCGATCTTGTCTTCATTCACCTGTTCTGGAGTGAGGCTGGCCAGAACGCCCCGCAGATTGCCTTCCAGAGTTTCCTTCGCCATCTGTTCGATCTGCTCACGGGATTTTCCCAGCAAGCGTTCGATCGCGTTGTGAATAGCGGGTTCCTCTCCGGCAATTTTGATATTGGCGACGCCTTCGACGGTGAGGGGAATTCCCCCTTTTGAGTAGGCATTAGAAACGCGCAGGTCGATGATCATATTACTCAAATCCATCCGCAGTGCCCGTTCCATTAGCGGAACTCGGACACTGCTGCCACCTTTGACCAGGCGGTAGCCGACGGTGCGACCATTGGCGAGACGGCGCGATCCTCCGGCAAAGATCAGCACCTCGTTGGGCTGGCAGATGTAATAGAGATTGCGAATGACGAAGACTCCGGCTCCAGTGCCAGTGGCGAGAATGGCGGCAAGGGCAATAATCGTTTCAAACATAGGAGGGATGCTGGGGTGAATGAATTATTTACGGCGGTTGAGGGTGGCGGCGACATCAATTCCCAAAGTTTGATCAACGCGATCGAGGAACTGACGCACGACTTCGGGATAGACGTTGATCAGGTTGGCGAGTGCTTTACCGTCGCCATTGTCGATGACATGAATCTGATCCAGGTGCATCCGGTTAGGGATTTTTGCCGCTTCTTGCAACACCATTTCAATTTGCTGGATCAGAAACACCTCGGCAGCATCGACTCCCGTTTCGCGCCAGACTTTGGTCAGCATATCGTTGACCAGTGCTGCTGCTTTGGCGTTTTCTGCCAGTTCCGCAGCATTGCCTTTAGCCTGGAGGGTTTTTGCTTCCTTGTCGGCCTCTGCTGGAAGTACCTGTTCTACTTCCAGCCGCAAACGTTCCAGTTCAGCACGCACCGCCTGTAGTTCCTGTTCGGCTCTGGCGCGGGCTTCTTTCTCAGCGGCGGTGGTGCGCTCCTCTTCTGATCGCGCCTGCTGCTCCAGTTCGGCTTTGATCTTGCGTAGTTCGTTCTGTTTTTGTTGAATTACGCCCAGCGCCTGAGATTTGGCTACCTCTGCCTGCTGCTGACAGTCAGCCTCTATCCGTTCTGCCTGACTCAGGGCTTCAGCTTCAGCGATCTCAGCGTCTCGCACGATTTGCGAAATACGTTTACGACCGATGGAGCTTAAATAATCCACATCATCTGCGACACTCTGGATTTTCAGTATGTCTAACTGTAACCCAAGTTTGGCTAGATCGCGGGAGACATCCTGAGCAATCCGTTCTGCAAACTGTAAACGGTCTTCATTCATTTGTTCAGGGGTGAGCATGGCCACGACACCGCGCAGGTTGCCCTCCAGGGTTTCTCGTGCCACTCTGGAAATCTCGGAGCGATCGCGCCCCAAAAAACGCTCAATTGCATTCCCGACAATTTTGGCGTCACCGGAGATCTTGACGTTGGCGATCGCCTGGATATGCAGGGGAATGCCCCCTTTTGAGTAGGCGTTACGCACTTCAACGGGGACGGGCATTGTAGTCAAATCCATTCGTTTAACGGTTTCCAGGATGGGAATGACGATCGTGCGGCCTCCAAAGATCACGCGGTAACCCACTTCCTGGCCTTCTTCAGTGCGATGCTTGCGACCTGACAGAACCAGGATTTCGTTGGGGTTGCAGATCTGCATGAAGCTCTTGACAAACCAGATGAACAAAAATACACCCAGCACCGAGAAACCAATGACGGGGAGCAGCGATCCCAGAGATCCAGAACTGGCCTGTGCAGGCAGGGGAGCTGTTGCCTCCGCTTGAGCCACCTGAATCAGGGGTTGGTCGGATTCGGGGTGAGTAACGGATTGACCAAACAGCGATTCACGGTGAATGAGTTGATTGTTCATAACCTCTTGATTGATAACTGATCATCGTTTCTGCAGATGCTAATCCTCACGCCCGATCCCCTCTTGCACGGCGACAACCCAGAGGCGATTCTGCTCCAGACCGACAACCAGGACGCGATCGCCTCTTTGCAGGGGTTTCGTCTCATCGGTACTGGCCAGCATATCGATCTGACTCCCTTTAACCAGCAGGCGAACTTTTCCCCGACTGTCTTTATCGAAGGGGATCTCGACGATGCCTGTGGCTCCCACCAGGTCTTCTGACCGCACCAGGCTGTCGGTCTGGCGGCGGCCCAACAGGCGTAGCCCCCCCGCGACCAGTCCCCCACAGAGGATGCCCATAATCACTGCGGCGATCGCAATCAAAACCGGGGAAAGGGGAGTGGAAAGGTGAGACAACACCAGTCCCGTGAGGCCAAAGAAGCAGAGGGTAAAAGTCCAGAACCGCAGGGTTTTGACAATACTGAAGAGAGCTGACCCGGTGCTCTGGCGATGGCTGAAGGGGGAGTCAGGCGATCGCTCCCGTGGTTCGGCGACTTCTACATCGTCGTCGAGATGCACGTCAAAACTGGAGTCGCCAAAGTCAACTCCGTCAAATCCGCTGAATACCGCCAGCAGAACGAACGTCCCACCGACGGCAAAACACATCCAGTAAAGGGTCAACATTGCAATGGTGATGCAAAATCACTCCTATACTGGCATCTATCTTTCGGAGTAGGCCAAATTTGAAAAATTGTTAATCAATACTCTGGACAGTTTTTTGAAAACCCTTGATTTTGCGTGCGCGACGCGCACGCAAAATCAAGGGTTTTCAAAAAACTGTCCGAACTAAAGTTAATAAGGGCGATCGCCTATGCGGCCATGTCGAACAGCAGCACTTCAGCACCGTTGGCCGATCCTTGTAAGGTAACCAGAGATTCGTTGGCGATCGCGGCTCCATCACCTGCGGTTAGGGTTTGACCATTGAGTTGCACCGTGCCGCGAGCGATCTGCAACCAGGCGGCTCGTCCATCCGCGAGAGTGTGGCTAAGTGCATCACCCTCGGTCAGGGAAGCCGCGTAGAGGTCAACATCCTGGTGAATGGTAATGGAACCATTGCGACCATCTCTCGATCCAACGAGCCTTAGTTGGCCTTGCTTTTCGGCATCAATAAAGGTCTTTTGTTCGTAGCCGGGAGCAATGCCTTTGCTCTCCGGCAGAATCCAGATTTGCAGGAAGTGGACGGGGTCTGTCTTTGAAGCGTTGTATTCGCTGTGCATGATGCCCGTTCCCGCAGACATCCGCTGCACGTCACCGGGACGAATTACGGAACCTGTACCGATGCTGTCTTTATGCTCTAATGCGCCTTCGAGGACGTAGGAAATAATTTCCATATCACGGTGGCCGTGGGTTGCAAAACCCTGACCGGGAGCGACTTTATCTTCGTTAATTACGCGCAGGTTGGCAAAGCCCATATAGTTCGGGTCAAAGTACTGACCAAAAGAGAAGGTGTGACGACTATCGAGCCAACCAAAGTTTGCGGAACCTCGTTGCTGGGCGGGACGGATGGTGATCATGGGGACCTCGTGGATGGGTGGATGGGTGGATGGGTGGATGGGTGGATGGGTGGATGGGCCTTTCGGCAGGCTCAAGGACAGGATGGGTGGATGGGTGGATGGGTGTTGCGGTGAGGCAGCGATGAGCCGAACCGTGGATGGGTGGATGGGTGGATGGGACGACGGGATGACGGGATAACGAGGTGATGGGATCGTTCTCACCTCTCACGCTCCCATCCACTCATCCACTCATCCACTCATCCACTCTCTCCACCTTTTGCTGACTCTACTATTATGAATTGTGCTCAAATAAAAGACAATATGCTATTTTGTGGACAGATTGTTTCTAAAATTTCTACAATAGGTCGAGATGGATAAGTTTGCTAGTCTTCGTGCGTTTACTCAGGTGGTGGATTCGGGGGGATTTGCGGCGGCGGCGAGGGAGATGGGGGTGTCGCGGTCGGCGGTGAATAAGCTGGTGATCGCCCTTGAGAACGAGTTGGGGGTGCAGTTGCTGCATCGGAGTACACGGGTGGTGACGCCAACGGAGACGGGATTGGCATTTTATGAGCGATGTGTGGAAATTCTGGCGAGTCTGGAGGCGGCGGAGCGATCGATTACGCAGTTGCATGAGGAGCCAAAGGGGCGGTTGCGGCTGAATGCGCCGATGTCTTTCGGCACGATGTATCTGGCTCCGGCGCTGGCAGATTTTCTGGTGCAGTATCCTGAGCTTCAGGTGCAGTTGACGTTGAGCGATCGCTTTATTGACCCGATTGAAGAAGGGTTTGATGTGACCGTGCGGATTGCAGAACCGCAGGAGAGCGCCAGTTTGATCGGGCATTCCCTGACTTCAGTTGAGCGAATTCTGTGTGCGGCTCCGGCTTATCTGAAGGCGCATGGAATACCCGGCGGCCTGAGTGAGTTAAGCCAGCACTCCTGTTTGCACTATGGTCAGTTGGCGATCGCCAACCAGTGGACGCTGGTCGGGCCTGACGGGGAATACACCATTTCTGTCAGCGGGGTATTGTGTTCCAACAATGGTGAAGTTCTGAAAGATGCAGCAGTGCGCGGGTTAGGAGTGACGCTACTGCCAACATTTATTGTGGCAGCAGAACTACAGCAGGGGACGTTGCAACAGATATTGCCGGACTATCGGGGAACGGATCTGGCGATCGCGGTCATTTATCCCGTCAATCGTCATTTATCGACGAAAGTTCGACTGCTGGTGGATTTCTTGAAGGAACGATTTGGGAATTCGGGGCCGCTCCCTGAGCGGAGTCGAAGGGAGCGGGATAGTCGCGGTGAAGCTTAAAGAATGCAAAATTGAAGGATTGCTATACAGCGCTTTGCAAGCGCGTGAGGTACAAAGTTTTTGTTGAGAGCCGCTCTCAGCGCGGCTCTCAACAAAAACTTTGGTTCTATCTCAGCGCAAAGCGCTGTAAATCGTTTTCTGATGGATCGTTTACCATGTCTGCATCCATAGAAAATTCTTATCTTCTCCTGGTAAACTGCCCCCGGCAATCTTTGAACAGCAGATAATTTGGAGCAAAACTGAAGCCATGTTCTACTTTGACCCAACCTATTTTTTCTTTATTGCGCTGCCAACGCTGGTGCTGTCGGGATTAGCGCAGATGTATTTACAAAGCACCTTCAGTAAATGGGATCGCATCCCCAATACTGAACAAATGACGGGCATGGAGGTAGCGCAGATGTTGTTTGCACGAACCTCCCTACAAACAATTCCGGTAGAACGGACGGGTGGCGCATTGACTGACCACTATGATCCCCGCGCAAACATCGTTCGGCTGTCTACGGTCATCGCTGACAAGCCCTCAATTGGTGCAATGGCAGTGGCGGCACACGAGTTGGGCCACGTCCAGCAGTACCAGACGAAATCTGGTTTGATTGTTCTGCGGGGATTTCTGATGCCCGCGCTCCGTTTCAGTCCCACGGTGTCCTACATCGCAATTTTTCTGGGGCTGATGTTCAGCATGACGGGACTGCTATGGTTGGGGATTGTCTTTTTTGGTTTGATGGTTGTGTTCTCGATTCTGACGCTACCAATTGAGCTGGATGCCAGTCGCCGGGGGTTAATGTTGCTCAGAGAAGCCGGGTTGCTGGATACCCAACAGGAAGAAAAGGGCGCTCGTCAGGTTCTCACCGCTGCTGCTATGACCTATCTCGCTGCTGCGGTGACTTCGGTTCTGCAACTGCTGTACTACATCAGTCTGGCACAACGTCAGCAGCGCGCCTGAAGGCTATCCGGCTGGATGTCGATTTTTATGGTTGATTGCTTCTCGCAGTTGGGGAGTCTCGATGTCAGAGAGCTTTCAACGATCGAACTAATTGTTGCGAGGGTGGATGAATTACGGCTCGCCCCCTCGGACTTCGGCGTTCAACTGAGCTCACGCCGAAGTCCGAGGGGGCGAGCCGTGGCGCAGACCGAGGACGCGTATCAGCAATCTACTCAAACTTGGGACAAGCAAGCGTCAGGCGATTTTGACTGGTATTAGTCGCAAAGGCTACTGGCGGTTATCAAAGACGCTGGCGACGCATACGGGAATGACCAATGAATGGCTGGAGCAACAGGGATTGCTGTCGATTCGTCAACTCTGGATGAAAGTCCAGGGATACGCTTCGTTCACCAGTGTTGTTTGCGCGTCTTCATGAACCGCCCATTGTGCGCCCAACGGAAGTCCCTTTAGGGGAGACCCGCATGATGGGGGTGGTGGGAGGGGCAGGGGAAACACCTGCCTCGACCCGATTAAGTCCTATGTTACGTCGTGGACGAGTTGCTCCAGGTCGGTTCGAAGGCCAGTGGCACGTTCTGGGCAGCGTCTGAGCGCCTCCTTCGCTAATGCCTTTGCCCGCGTGTTCTTTCCCAAGTGTGCGGCGATACGAGCAAGAGTGATTAGTTCAATCGGATGAACGGTTGATTCGACTGAATTTTCAACAAGTGAGGCAAAATCGTTCGGATAGAGTGAATACCTATTGAAGAATTCGTGCCCATAGATCGACCAGTGGTCGCAGATGAACGCAATTGTTTCGTTCATTTCGTCTTGGTCGGTTCCATAGGACCACCCAAAGCCTTGCCCGGTCGGTGGATCAAGGCGATCACGGAAGGCACATTCATATTCTTTGAGCTTCTTTGCATCTGGTTGTCCGCCTCCTGATTTGGGAAGGAACATCAAATGAGCGCCAAAGTTCACGTAACACGTCTCACCGCCCGATGAACCTTGAAGGTTAAACACATGAACGATCGGATCGTTGATTCGCCGCAGCGTATTTCCTGACCCGCTGAATCCTTCAGCGCGCAGGATGGGATACAGTTTAGTGCTGATCGCCTTCATGAATGCTGTACGATCCATCATGTGCCTTCTGTTATTAGACGACAATACGAATAGCCAAAGACGACAACTATCTGACCGGTTCACAGATCGCTACCTTTGAAAATGAGATCGCACAAGAGAGTGAGATCGCAGCAGGAGCTGGCGACAACTTGATAGGGCTGTTGACTGTGGCTCCCCACGGGGATTCTTGAACTGTCCGGCTCTAACGAGCGGACAGAGCTACACTGAAGCTGAGGGTGGAACCTGACTCCAGTGGGCGCAGCCATAACGCCAACTACGGGGATGTCCATGCATCCCAGATACTTTCGACGAATATTGATTGATCCGACCGCATCCCGGTGGAACCGAAAGCCGCAACTACACTTGTAGAGGCGGTTTTTCGGCTTGTGCTGTTTACCACAGGCAGGGCAGGTTTGAGAGGTGTACCGTTCATCCTGCAACTCAACCTTCATGCCCAATCGTTCAGCCTTGTACGTGAGCATCTGGCGAGTCTGCCCATGCAGCATTTGGTGGATCTTCTGATTCGCTGTTTTGCCATAATCAACCGACTTCCGAATTTCTCGGATGTCGCCAATCACAACGGTTTGCACCCCTCTACTGTTGAGGGTGGAAACAAGTTTTGTGGTCTGCTTATGCTGAATATCTCGAATCTGATTGTTTAGCTTTGCCAGTTGTCGCTGTTTCGAGCGGATCAACCGCTTACGGCGCTTGGAACCTCGTCTCTTGACATCAATCAAGCCCGATAGTTTTGCCTTCAGTTTGTTCTGATAGCGGCGTTTTGACCGCAGCAGCCGACCGTTCATGATGATGGTTTCTTTGCCATCATGGGCAACTGCAAGATGGATTTCACCTAAATCTATTCCAGCAACCGTGCCCGATTCTTTAACAGGTACTTCCTCGGTCGCGTAGCAAGCTCGAATCTCATATTGCTGACCATCCCAGCCCATTTCTACCAGCTTTGGAGCATCCCACGCCCAATCCATTACAAGTGGTTCATTACCTTGTCCGTTGGATAGGCGCAGCTTACCGTCCTTCACTTTGATGGCTGAGGACTTCCATTGAACTTTGAAAAACCACTTGCGGCGACGGGGTGGACGGGCATCTGGATCGCTCTTGCGACGTTCTCGCCATGATTTCAGTGAAGCGTAAAAACTTTGCAAAACCGCATCAGCACTATGAGCATGAAGCCGATTTTCTGAATCGTTGGGCAACCATCGCATCATCGAGGACGGCTTCAGCCACTTGTCCTGTTTACGAACAGTACGCCAGAAGCGAACAACTGTCCGAGAATACAACTCTCCAGCAGCACGACTGAGAGATTGCATTTGCTCTGTGTTGCCGATTTTGAGCTTGCGGACGGTGTAGGACATCGCCATTTAACTAGAATAAGAGTATTATACAGCTTCTAGTCATCTATGACGAACAAAGGAACTAACCAACCCTTCAAAAGTAATCAGAATATCGTTTACAGATGTATCTACCACGTTATTTTCTGTCCCAAGTATCGAAGGGGGGTTTTGCAGGATGGCGTAGATGCAAGGTTGAAAGACATCGTGATGGAATTGGCGGCAGAACTGCGCTTTGAGGTGGTGGAGATGGAGATCATGCCTGACCACGTTCACCTACTGATTGACTGTGACCCGCAATATGGCATCCACCGGATTGTGAAGGCAATCAAGGGGCGCTCATCCAGGCTACTCAGACAGGAGTTTCCGAAGCTGAAAAGCAGATTGCCGACGCTGTGGACGAATAGCTACTTTGTCGCCACTTGTGGGGGCGCTCCTCTTACCATCATCAAGCAGTACATCCAGAATCAAAAGTCGGTGTGAGCCTGAAGATAATTGCCCGTCTCCGCTCCGCTACACCAAGCTCTGAAGGGTGGCGTATCCCCATAGTTGAAACTAGGGGCTTGGGCCACCCCTCAAACTCCCCAGTTCGGTCACCCTAAAATGTCATCTATGTTCTATCCCCACATCGGAAAAATAGTTGTCGCCGACCAGCAAAAGTAGTTGACATCAGATAGATAGTCCGCAGCCAGGTACTCCGCCAATGGGTCAAGGCTGATCCGAACTTTGTTGCCCGGTTGTCGGGTTTCCACCAGCCGCAACCGCTGTTCCAGGTAGTCCAGACGGGCGATCGCCGTGAATCAGCCCATCACTTCTCACCCGAATTTACCGCCAAAGCGAACCGAAACTTGATAGGGTTTAGGTAACAAAATTGGGTAACTGGAATGCGGATACTGTTTGTGGCGGCAGAGGCGGCTCCCATCGCCAAAGTGGGAGGCATGGGAGACGTAGTAGGGGCATTGCCCAAAGTTTTAAGGGCAATGGGACACGATGTGCGGATTTTTCTGCCCTACTATGGGTTCCTGCCGGACAAAATGGCAGACCTGCCGAAGGAACCTGTCTGGTACGGGTACGCCATGTTCCAGAACTTCCAGGTGTTCCAGACGGTTCTTCCTGACACCGAGATTCCCCTCTATCTATTCGCCCATCCCGCGTTCCAGAAGCGCAACATTTATGGCGGAGAAGACGAAGACTGGCGGTTCACCCTGTTTGCCAACGGCGCAGCGGAATTTGCCTGGAACCACTGGAAGCCAGACGTGATTCACTGCCACGACTGGCACACGGGCATGATTCCCGTCTGGATGCACCAGTCCCCTGATATCACAACGGTTTTCACGATTCACAATCTGGCCTATCAGGGGCCGTGGCGCTGGAAATTAGAGAAGATGACCTGGTGTCCCTGGTATATGCAGGGGCATAACGTGATGGCGGCAGCGGTGCAATATGCCGATGCGGTGACGACCGTTTCGCCGACATACGCTGAGCAAATTAAAACGGTGGAGTACGGTGAAACCCTTGAAGGATTGCTGTCCTTTATCAGCGGCAAACTTTTCGGGATCTTGAACGGCATCGACACGGAGGTATTCAACCCCGAAGTTGATAAGCACCTGGTGCATAACTACAGCATCGACACGCTGGATGAGCGTACCGCTAACAAGATCGCTCTACAGCAGGAAATGGGATTGGAGGTGAATGGCGATCGCTTCCTGATGGGTATTGTCTCCCGGCTGGTGGAACAGAAAGGGCTGGACCTGCTGATGCAGACCATCGATCGATTTCTGGCCTACACCGATTCCCAACTGGTGGTACTGGGGACGGGCGATCGCTACTACGAAACTGAACTCTGGCAATTGGCCTCCCGCTACTCCGGTCGGGTTGGTACCTTCCTGCTTCAGAGCGAAACCCTGGCCCGCCGAATTTACGGTGGAACGGATGCCTTCCTCATGCCCTCGCGGTTTGAGCCCTGCGGCATCAGCCAGTTGATCGCCATGCGTTACGGTTCGGTGCCGATTGTGCGGCGTACAGGGGGACTGGTGGACACCGTACAGCACCACGAACCCACCACCCACACCGGGACAGGATACTGCTTTGACCGATACGAACCTTTGGATTTCTACACCTGTATGGCCCGCGCCTGGGAAGGCTATCGCTACCGCGACTACTGGACAGCGCTGCAAAAGCGCGGCATGGAGCAAGACTTTGGTTGGGAGCATTCGGCGAGAGAATATATTCAGGTCTACCGTCAAATTCTGGGTCTACCGCCGGAAGAGCCAGCGCCGGAGCAGAAACCAACTTTAATGACCCAACCGTAAGTTTGTTACGAAGTTTGTGATATTGTCACCGCAGAATGAAAACCACCCCAGAATTGAGAGCGATTCAATCAGCCCTATGGATTTGAAGACCCTGATCCGCGACATTCCCGATTTTCCCAAACCCGGTGTCCTGTTCCGCGATATCACCACCCTGCTGCGCGACCCCGAAGGATTGCGCTACACCATTGATGCAATGTCCGAAAAGTGTGCTGAATTGCAAGCTGACTATGTGGTGGGCATGGAGTCCAGAGGTTTCATTTTCGGGGCACCGCTGGCCTACAAGCTGAACTCTGGATTCATCCCCGTGCGCAAGCCTGGTAAGCTCCCAGCAGCAGTGCATACGGTGGAATACGAACTGGAATATGGCACCGATAAATTGGAAATGCACCAGGATGCCCTGGCTCCCGGTAGTCGCGTGCTCATCGTCGATGACGTGATCGCCACTGGAGGCACTGCTGCTGCCACAGCACAACTGATTGAGCAGACGGGCTGCATACTGGCAGGTTTCGGTTTTATTATCGAGCTAACCTTTCTGGAGGGGCGAAAACTGCTTCCCAACGTTCCGATCGCCACCCTCATCGAATATTAACCGCTAAGGATCGTGAACAAATTAACCTGTAATTGTTTTTGAGAGAGGCGGGGGGGGG
>CAZVXA010000047.1:0-5517 GCA_964630955.1 uncultured bacterium
CCAAAATTCTGGTGGGCGCGACGCTGTAGCGTCGCGCCCTCCAGAATTTGGGTTTCAAGTTTAATCGCGCCTATCTACTTAGTAGCGAAATGTGCCATTCAAGAGAAAACGCTGCATCCTTATATTCGGAAGATCCGCGATCGTATCTGCTCACACATCATTCGACACTCCCTCCAGGTGAAAATCCCAAAGTTTGTTGTCACGAAACCCTGACCCGGCAGCGTTGTCCCTACCGTAATAGAATAGTCCTTTGGTCTGATTCGTTCGATAGGATTGATAGAGATACATCCTCCAGTTTGTTGGTTTTGTTAGCTGACTTCGTGCGAGACGATCCAGCGATCGCCCCGGCTCAACGCGCTTGACCACCGGAGGCAGACTCCCACTTACATTGCAACAGGTCTCCTATGAGTGCTTCGATTCGCTTCCTCATGTGCCCACCCGACCACTATGACGTGGACTACGTGATTAACCCCTGGATGGAGGGCAATATTCACAAATCGTCCCGCGATCGCGCTGTGGAGCAGTGGCAGAAACTGTTCCACGTCCTGAAAGATAATGCGACAGTCGATCTCGTGACTCCCCAGAAAGGGGTTCCCGACATGGTATTCACCGCCAACGCGGGACTGGTTCTGGAGGATAGGGTGGTTCTCAGCCGCTTCTTCCACAAGGAGCGCCAGGGGGAAGAACCCTTTTTCAAGCAGTGGTTTGAGGAGAATGGCTTTACGGTTTACGAACTGCCAAAGGACCTGCCTTTCGAGGGAGCGGGGGATGCCCTGCTTGACCGGGAGGGACGCTGGCTGTGGGCAGGGTACGGCTTCCGGTCGGAGCTGGACTCGCACCCCTACCTGGCGAAGTGGCTGGATATCGAAGTGCTGTCCCTGAGATTAATGGATGAGCGCTTCTACCACCTGGACACCTGCTTCTGCCCGCTGGCCAATGGCTACCTGCTATACTATCCCCCCGCCTTCGACTCCTACTCCAATCGTCTGATTGAGATGCGGGTTCCTGCATCTAAGCGAATTGTGGTGGAAGAAGCCGATGCAGTTAACTTCGCCTGCAACGCGGTGAATATCGATCGGCTGATCGTGATGAATAAGGCCAGCGATGCCCTGAAAGAACAGTTGGCCGAAAAGAACTTCCGCATCATCGAAACCCCGCTCACCGAATTCCTGAAAGCAGGGGGTGCTGCCAAGTGTCTGACCCTTCGGGTGACGGAACCCATCCAGCCTCTGCACCACGCAGCGGCCACGATCGAAAGCCGCACGATCCAACTGGAGGGTCATCTGCTCGATTCCGGTCTGATCAACCGGGCGCTGGATCTGGTGGTGGAAAGCGGCGGCAGCTTCCAGGTACTGAACTTCCGGTTGGGTGAACAGCGCCAGAGTACCTCCTTCGCCGAGATCCGGGTTACCGCACCGGATCACGAAGTGATGGAAACCATCATGTCACAACTGATCGACATGGGGGCTGTGGCACAACCGCAGGAAGTGTGTGACAACCCGCTGGAGGTTGTAACCAAAGACGGTGTGGCCCCCGAGGATTTCTACGTTACCACTATCTACCCCACCGAAGTGCGGATCAACTGCGATTGGGTGCGCGTCCAGAACCAGCGGATGGATGGAGCGATCGTAGTGCAGCAGACTCCCACTGGCCCCATCGCCTCCTGCAAGCTGCTGCGCGACCTGAAGTTGGGTGACAAAGTGGTTGTCGGTGTCGAAGGGATTCGCACCGTGCGCAAGCCGGAAGCGCGTGACCACCGGGGTGAGAAAGGCGGCAGTCCAGAGTTTGGCTTTATGGGCGCAGGCGTTTCTAGCGAACGGCGCGTCGAGCTGATTGTCGAACAGATCGCCTGGGAACTGCGAAAGCTGCGCGACCAGGGCGGCAAAGTGGTGGTGGTCGCTGGCCCTGTCGTAATTCACACAGGCGGCGGCGAGCACCTGTCGCATCTGATCCGCGAGGGCTATGTGCAGGCGCTGCTAGGTGGGAATGCGATCGCCGTTCACGACATCGAACAGGCAATGATGGGCACCTCCCTGGGCGTTGATATGAAGCGCGGTGTCTCCGTGCGCGGCGGGCATCGTCACCACCTGAAGGTGATCAACACTATCCGCCGCAGCGGCAGCATCGGCCACGCGGTTGAGGAAGGCGTTCTGAAGAGCGGCATCTTCTATGAGTGCGTCCAGCGCGGTGTACCCTTCTCCCTGGCTGGCTCCATCCGCGATGACGGCCCCCTGCCCGACACCAAGATGGATCTGATTGAAGCCCAGGAGGACTATGCCCGTCTGCTGAGGGGAGCTGACCTGGTGCTGATGCTCTCCTCCATGCTGCATTCCATTGGCGTGGGGAACATGACCCCCGCTGGCGTGAAGCTGGTGTGCGTGGATATTAACCCCTCCGTGGTGACGAAGCTGAGCGATCGCGGCTCCGTCGAATCCGTTGGCGTGGTCACCGACGTGGGCCTGTTCCTGAGTCTGCTGGTGCAGCAGTTGAATCGTCTGACCAGTCCCTATCGTTTGCCGATGACGGTGTAGCTCTTTCAGTGGAAGACCCAAAAGTGATGCCTTCCGCTGAGCGGAAGGCATCACTTTTGGGTCTTCAAGGTGAAGCATGCAACACTTGCCTAGATCTCGGATGTTTGCACCGCAAACATCAGAATCGACTCATCTTCGAGCTGCACTTCTAGCGTGTACACCCGATTGGGAGACACTTCACACAGCTCGACGCTGAGGACACCTGCCGTTGGGCGATGGGCAGTAGATTCAACATCCCCGCCCTGCAACTGTAGCCGACCACCGCAGGGGAGCATCCCCCGGACGCGCAGGGCATCACCTACGATCTCAGCTTTCAGGGTGAGGGTGCCAGTTCCGGTCTGCCATTCCCGCTCGACGCTGGGTTCCTGCTTTGAGACAGGCAGGGATAGCGAGTGCAGAATTTCCCGGGCCGCCATCAGCGACAGGGCCATCTGCTGGGCCGTGTTGGCCGCTTCGTAGTCCTTGGGCATTCCTTCGGGAGTAGCGACTGCCGCACCCGATCGGGCGGGAGCCGCCATCACGTAGCCAGCCAGACTATTCAACGCCTGTGACTGCCCCGGAAATAGGCTTTCGACCGCCTGAACCAGCTTTGCGCCCTCCTTCAGGGAGGACTGAACCAGGAATTGGCACTTCTCGAACAGCTCCTTCAGAACCGATTCGGGCAGAGTGACGGGGAGATTGAGCGATCGCAGTTGAGTAGCCCACAGAACAGTGGGAACCAGCTCAGGGGCATCGGCTTCATAGTCGAGAAGTTCCGATTCCCAGGGAAAAAGTGGCGGGTTGCGTTCAATCTCGGCCTGCAACCGCCGCTTTAATAGGGCATGAAAACGGTCTTCCACAGTAACGGTATCTCCTGGTTTTAAGCGTTGAGTGTTTTGAAACGGAAAAGCCGTCAACTCCTGGAAGCGGCCAATGGGCGGCCCGGCCTCTTCGGAGTCGAGTGGATCTGGCGGATTTAACTGCGTGTGTGAGGTTCCCGATGCCTGCGGTGCGGTTCCCTGACCTATCTGCCCTGATGGTGTGGCAGCATTCGGGACAATTTCATTGAATAACCAAGCCAGTATTCGATCAGCTTCCGATTCACTATTCATCGGTGGACACCCCTGCTCCGGACATTAAATTGTTTCTTATTTCCCAGGCTTGTTCCAGCAGTTTAGTCCATTGCTTCTGCAATTGGTTTAAAGTGCAGCCAATTGACTGGGCGATCGCCGCCTCTGGCACTCCGGCCCGCTTCAGCCGCAGTAGCTCAGACTGCTGTCGCGTCAGCTTGTTCTGGAAAACTTGCCACTGCTGAGGGGTAAGACCAAAATTTCGCTCCAGGTCGGCCTCCAGCCACTGATGCACCAGCTCCCAGTGGTGAGACAGGGCAAATCGAATCAGATGATACTTAAATCGCTGCTGGAGGTAATCCCGCTGGCGGGCGTTGAGTCCCAGAATAGACTCGATCTCGTTCGCGGGCAGATCCTGGAGTCGCAGAGCAAAGTAGTCAGCACAGTCCTGCTGCTGCCGCTCCTCCAGGTAGCTCATCAGCTCCTTCACCACCGTCTGTCGCAGGGCATCCTCAGCGGGTTCTGGCTCCTGGGCCACCATCTGTTCCCGCACCTGTTGCAGGGGAGCGCTGTTGCGCGGCTGGTCGGCCTCACCCGATGCGCCTTCTGCTGCCTGCTCAATGTCCACCGTGGTTTCGGGGGGCTGCTGCTGGGAGAAAGTCTGTGCCCGCAGGATAATCAACTGCTGATTGCGGCGACCGGGCAGGGGAATTCTTCGCTTCCCATAGCGCTCGGTAAAGGACATATACTCCGCCAGTTCTAATAAACTACGGGGTCGGTAGGTTGGGGGCAGGCTATTCTCCCGACGGAAGGCATTCAGCGCTTCGATATAGAAGCCCTGAAGAAAATCCTCAATCAGCGTCAGCCTTGCCTGGTAGCTGGACTGCACCTGGGGCGGCGTAATGTAGCGATACACCACCGCGCTCAGGGTGCTGTGGAGTTCTACCCGTCCCCGCCGAGACCCCAGTTGGTAATATTTCAAACACTGCTTAATGCGGTGTCGTGCCAGTGTGTTGAACCAGGCACCGACATCGCCGGACGCTTGAATGCGCTGACTCTCTGAACAGATACGGTGGACTTCCTCCGCCAGTCGGGTTGAGACCTCCCGACAGTTCCGCTCAGACGCGCGCGTGAGCTGCTTCAGCTCACCAAAAATTAGCTGATAGATCGCCTCCACCCTTCTGTAGCTTCTCCCTGACGGATTTTCGTCGTTACAAAACTAACACACCGAATTTGAATCGCAACTTTCGGTAGATGCTTTGTCGCCGTCTCACCGCTTTCTCGTCCAAACGGATGCTTTCAGGGAAAACTGGCATCGCTTTACCAGAAATTCACCAAAACGCGGTACCGTTATCTGAACTAGACTGAGGAAGAAACTAGCCCTGCCGCCCGATTATGAACCTGGACGAACAGCTTCAAGACCTGATTCAACATGCACCCCAGGATGGGGTCACTCCCGACGCGGTAGGAGCGATCGCCCCCGCCCTCCGGTTTATTGCAGAACAGCTTCGCCACGCCGACTACTATATTCTGCAAACCCTGGAAGAGGGCTGGATGATGACGACGCTGAGCAACCGGGACCAGCCCGACACTCAGAAAAATGTCATCTATGCCTATTCTGCCCTGAAAGATGCCACCAGCGATCCATCTGCCAAAGATCCACAGGTGGTTGCCCTGCCCACACCTGTCACCCATATCCTGTTTCAGATGGTGGCCATGTCCCACATCGATAGCTTGATTTTCTTTGAAGAACCCGGCAACTTCAACATTGCCACCGAGGTCAGCCGCGAGAACCTGTACGCAATCTTGCAGCTCCATCTGCAACAGGCCACCCCAGTGCCCCCTGATATTGCTTAAGTGTCATAGGAGTGGCGGGGTGGGTTTGAACACGCCCCCCCCAGATTGAAAGAATGGACAAAACAAACAAGGACCAAACC
>CAZVXA010000047.1:5527-35584 GCA_964630955.1 uncultured bacterium
TCAAAATCCCCCCCCCCCGCGCCCCTTTTTTTTTTTTTTTTTTTTTTGTGGTGGGGTGGTTCTTCACCCCCCCCCCCACTCCTATTGGCAGACTTGCGACTACTCAACGTGAACCATACCAGGGCGATCGCCAAACTCCAGCGGCATCTCCCGCTTCTCACCCTCCTGCAAATTCCGCAGCAGCACCGTAAACGCCCCCGCCCCCAACCCATCCTGAGGAAACATGCGGTAGCAGGGTAAATCCGTCAGGTGAGATTGGTGAGCGCTGAGGGCCGGAACAGAAACAGGTTGACAATGGGGAAAGCGCTCCAGCAGCCAATCCACCACCCCCTCGTTCTCTTCCTGCGAATAAGCGCAGGTCATATAGGCCAGATAGCCGCCCGGTGCGACCAACTGCGCCGAATTTGCCACGATTCGCTTCTGGCGGTTGGCATTTTTATTAATGTTTACCGGATGAAAGCAGCCGGGATTCTTTTCACCCTTCGCCAGCAAAGACTGCCCCGTGCAGGGCGCATCCACCAGCACCAGATCTGCCGTCTGCGGAATTTCCTGTGCCAGGACTTGCGAATCGAGGCTGAGAACCGTCGAACCTTTCACCCCACACCGCTTGAGATTCGAGATCAGCGCTCCCCTGCGTTTGCCGATCACCTCATTGCAGAAGAGCCGCTGGGGGTGCAGCGCTCTCCAGGCAAAGATGCTCTTGCCGCCGGGGGAAGCGCACATATCAAAAACCGTGGGAACCGGGGTTTGGATTTGCGCCATGACAGAGGCGGCAAACACCGACGAAAAATCCAGACAGTAAAAGCTGCCCTGGTGGTGCAGGGGGTGTTGACCGGGTTTACTGCCGGGGCCGAGGCGATCCACAAATTCGGGTTGCCAGTCAACGGGCACTTCCACCTCAAAGGGAAAATCGTTGGGTCTGGGCTGACACCAGAGGATGCAGGGCGCGTAGATCGGCGGATGAACCAGCGCATCAATGAACTGCCCCTGGGCGATCGCATCCGAAAACAGCTTCTGGCTAAACTTCAGCAGCAAATTGGAGGGTTTCTCCATTACACCTCCTGCGAATGCCCGGTCAGACGCTGTGCCCAGGTGTGCGGCTCATCGACCGACAGCACTATCCGCTTGTAGTAATGGTTTGTCAGGTCGAGCAGCAGGGGAGTCGTACTGCCTGTGACGTACCAGAATTCCCGGCCTCGTTCCGTGTAGTAAGTCCCTGCTTTGATTACTCCCGGCAGAAAGGTACCAGGGGCACGCAGTTCTCGCCAGGTTGAAATGGGCCGCTCCACCGCAACACGGATGATTTGCTCCAGAGGAACATCAATCGTGTGGCTGAGATGAAATGCCCAGAGGCGTTCGCTCCCATTGAGGTGGATTTGCAGATGGTGGTTGGTTAGCGTGAGGCGCATAGGTCTGAATCAGTCTAAAAGCAGCGGCGATCGCATCCAGTCCCGTAATTTCAACCGGATAAAAGGGAACGGATCGCCTCTTTAAATCATAGTCGTAGGTCTTGTCGTAGTAGGCCAGGATCAGATCCACCGCTTCGGCCAACTGATGATTTTGCAGGAAGGCAACGGCCTGCTGCGTCCGCAAACCACCCAACCGTTTGCGAATTCGCTGCGTCGCCTCCACCAGCGAAGATAACTCCAGCCTGCCGTAAACCTCCACCAGCAGTTGAATCCGCTCCTCACGGGAACGAATTGCTTCGACGACGGGCGATCGCTCCATCTGGTCAAACAGCGCCTCTGGAACCCGGCACAGCCCAATCCGCTTGCTCTCCGCCTCAATCCAGACAGGTCTCTGATCGCTCAAGGCCATCCACTGAAGGGCAACCTCGTTCTCAAACTGCTCATTCGTCGGCTGTGGCGGCAGGCCCAGCGAGCCGAAACTGCTGCCCCGGTGGTGGGCGATCGCCTCCAGATCCAATACCTGTTCTCCCTGTGCCGCCAACTCGTGCAGAATATCAGTCTTTCCCGTTCCCGTCATCCCTCCCAAAATCAAAATTGGGCGACGCACCTCGAACGCCTCCAGCACCCACCGCCGAAAGAACTTATAGCCACCCTTTAGAGTCACCACCTGAAAGCCTGCCATCCGCAGTACCCAGGCCACCGCCTCACTGCGCATTCCTCCCCGCCAGCAGTGCAGCCGCAGCAGACGCGATTCTCCATCCCCCAATTCCTGCATCAATGCTTTGGCGCGGGTGATAAACTCAGCGGACTTGGGGCCAGCGATCGCAAATCCCAGTTCCACCGCCTCATCCCGTCCCTGCTGCTTATAGCACGTCCCCACCTGTGCCCGTTCTTCATTCGTGAATAGCGGAAAACTGATGGCCCCGGGAATGTGCCCCTGCGCATATTCTCCCGGACTGCGCACATCGAGAATGGTACCGGGAGCAGCAAGAAATTCATCAACAGGGAGCGAAGCAGGCATGATGCACCAGCAGTAACGTTAGTCGGGGAGCCATGTTTCATCCAGAACGGACTGTAAGGGCCACTCACACTCTACTGGAAAAGTTTCTAAGCCAAGCCCCGTTTCCTGAGCCGCAATCGTCATCGCATCCTGATAGGCTTCCGGGAGCACTTCGACCAGGTGATTACTCAAGCTGGGGCTGTCTTTTAAGGTCTTGCGAATGCGAATCCGATGTTCTGCGATCGACCCCCGCCAGCTACCGGAGCGCTGCTGCGGCTGATACTTCCATTTCAGCAAATGAGTTAGCACAACTCTGAGATTACTTTCCAGCGATCGCCGCTCACTCCGCCCCATATCTTCAATTTCGTCAATCAAATGCGCTAAATCAAGCTGGTCAAAGTCCCGCCGTTGCAGGAGCAGGGCCGTTTGAGTGAGCCAGTGGTAATAGTCCTGCTCGTAAAGGTTGACGGAGACATCGGGTTGCCGAATTGCAGGATTCGTCATGGCGATTGCAAAGGTGACCGTACTCTTATTCTATGGGTTTGGCATCAACAGCGTTACCCACCTCAACCCCCCCTTGCTAAGCGGGAAGTCCGAACGGTGGGGTGCGTCAATGCAGATCCTTATCCCAAACCCCGATATAAATTCTCCCCTGGTCATTCCGCTCAATAATTCCCCTCAAGTTGTCCCTTGAGAAGGTGTACCGGTTCGACTGTCGCTGCCGCACCGATTCTAAACCTCGTTCGATCGCGGGCGTTGCTCGCCCATCCAGCATTCCATCCAGCGTAGACTGCATCACCTGGGGGTCAACAGACTGGGCGAAGGAGGCTTCCGTCTGGCGGACGCGATCGCTGTTTTTGTCCAGAATGTAGGCTACCGTGATCTGATTGGGCACCAGATCGTAGAGAACAGAGCGGGTGTTGGGCCAGTAGCCGTTGTTATTCCGCTGGCTCGGTTCGCCTAACAGAGAGGCAATCTCTTCTGCGCGGGTGCCAACGGCCAGACCGGGGACTGCGCCCCTGCGACGATTCCCACCCTCATCATCGTCATCATCGTCGTCGGAGGATTCGTCAGTTCGGGGAGGTGCCTCAGGTGTAGCTGCTGTCTCTGGTGAAGCCTGACTCCCAGGGGACTGCCCGGTCACTGCTGGGACTTCCGGAAGTACTTCTGGTGAGGGCAAGTTGTCTGGGGGTGAGGTGCTGGCCGGAGCTGGGGTAACAGCGATCGCATCCGGGTTGTCGGGAACCGGAGAAGCGGTGGGGGATGCAACGGTTGTAGTCCCGTCCTGGGGAGCGCGAGCGCGCATGACGCCAATGGTGGTGGCAGTCATCGTGGCGATCGCCACCAGTCCCAACAGGCCATAAATCGGTAATCGATTGTTTGGGGGCGCTTGTCGTCTTTTCTGAGCGATCGCTTGTGTTCCTGGATGGTCAGGCGATCGACGAACGGGAGTCGCTTGTCCGACGGGAACCGTCGCTTGCGTCAGCGGTGTCCCAGGCTGTCCGTTTCCAGCATATCCGGCGACCGGGTGGCCCACTGCGACCGTGGCTTCCGTGGGAGAAGATTGCACCGCCGGGGTGGGTGGCAGGGGCTGCGGGGGACTGATTTCCTGTGGGGGAACCGCATCCGGGAGCAGCGTCAGCCATTCTGTGACCGTTGCCGGACGAAACTTGGGATCGACCGCCATCCCGCGCATCACCGCCTGGTTCACAGCGGTCGAGAGCTGCGGTTGCAAATCGCGGGGGGCGGGCATTGGCTGGCGATCGCGCAAAATCGACGCAACGGGCACCTGCGCCGTCAGCAGCGCATACAGGGTAGCCGCCAGTCCATAGACATCGGTTGCGGATGTGCGCTGGGCCTGGGCGATATATTGCTCGATGGGGGCGTATCCAGTGGAAATAATGCTGGTGTGGGTCTGCGTCATGCCCGGTGTGAACTCCCGCGCAATGCCAAAGTCAATCAGCACCACTTCCTGGGTGCCCTGCCGCAGAATGATATTTCCCGGTTTCACATCCCGGTGCAGCAGGCCGTTCTGGTGAACCACTTGCAGGGCGGCAGCCACCTGACGGATGTAGTGGACGGCGATCGCCTCCGGTAACGGGTGGTCAGGGGAAAGAACCTGTTCCAGTGTGGGCCCAGGGATGTAGTCCATCACCAGGTAGGGCACATCGTCCTCAGTGAAAAAGTCGCTGATGCGCACAATGTTGGGATGGTTGCACATCGCCAGTCGCCGCGCCTCGTCCTGGCAGCTCCGGGCCAGATAGGAAAAGTGGGGACTGCGGCGGCTCGTCTCGTTCAGAGTCTTAATCACGACCCGCTGACCCAGCGCATGGTGGAGCGCTTTGAAGGTAATGCCGAAGCCTCCTTCTCCAAGGATTTCTTCCAGGGTGTATTTCCCGGACTGGAGTGTTTTGCCAACGAGCATATCGATTTTCAGGAGGGATCCGATCGTACCAAAGCACGGTCTTTAGCATAGCCATTATGGCAAATGGTCTGCATTTGCCCCAGGAGCGAAAAGCCTGTAGTGATTGAAGATGGGTAGGGTGTAACCGTCATGTGGCAGGCCAGAGTGGAGAATGCGTGTGGGCACAGTGCCGTTCGGACTTCGACGTGAGCGCTCGCCGAAGTCTAAGCGCTGAGCGCCCTTCAGCTTGAGCTTTCAGGAGTTCGGCGAGGCTCACTCAATCGGTCGAAAGCTCACGTCAAAACCCTGCAACCCACATGAACTACCCCACCGCACGGGCGGCTGGGGTTTCAATCCCTAATTCCGCCTTGCGCTGAGATTTCTGACGCTTCTTCGCCCCAAGTTGCCGCATACTTCCGCATGAGGTAGTGCTTGACGGCTCTGCGTCTATCGAGGCTCGTTCCAAACCCCGTGCCCATCTCTCGTTGACCTGTGCTGCATTCACATCCCGGTCTTCGCTATGACCACAGTGCTGACAGACATGAAGACGGTCACTGAGCATTTTAGGCGTCAGTTCCCAGCACTTCACACACCGCTGTGTCGGTTTGAGTTCACGGGTGGGCGATTCCACATAAAACCCGCCTGCTTCCCGCTCCTTGTACGCCAACATCTGACCAATCATGCCAAAGCCAACTTCCAGAATTGAGCGGTTCAGCCCAGTCTTCTGAGCTTTTCGCTTGCTCCCCTTTTTGGCCTTGCGGGTCATACCCTTCACGTTCAACTCCTCGCCTCCAACCAGGCTGTTACCGCTGACAATGCTGGAGGTTGTCTTGTGCATCCAATCTTCTCGCTGACGAGTCACTTTGCGCTGTCGCTTTGACACCACCTGGCGCTGTTTCTTCCATCGGCGAGAAGCTTTGATTTTCTGCTTATGGTTGGGTGAGCGCTTTCGTCTCAACTGCTTGGATGCTGCCTTGACCTGCCGTTGTCCAGTTTTGATGAACTCAGGTTTGACGATCTTCTCGCCTGTCGAGAGCGTGATGGCATCTTTGCAGCCCAAATCGATGCCAATGACTCCTGGCTCGGTTTTCCGAATCGGCTCACAGTTCACGGTGATAGACGCAAACCACTGGCCGTTGCGGTAGAGCATCGTGCAAGTTGTGGGCACTCCCCAAGTTCTCGCCTGTCCTCTCATCTGCATTCGACCCAGATGACTCAAAGTCAGATGACCACAGCCACCATTGGTTTCAACCTTCCAACCAGACTTCGCGGGATACGTCCAACCGGAGTAGTGGCGGATGGATTTGAATTTGGGGTAGCCACCCAGCCCATTGAAGAATCGCTGGAAGGCAAAGTCAACCCGTTTGAGCGTCGCTTGCAGGGCTTGGGAACCCAAAACTTCGTACTCAGGCCAGACCTGCTTGAACGCTGGCAGGCTGTTTTGCTGTTCTAGATAATCAACCGAATGCCCATACTTTTGGTACTGCGTTTTGCGATTATAGAGTGCGGCGTTGTACAAGTCCTTGTGCATCCGTCGCCACTCATGAAGCTGTCGCTCCTGAGTGGCAGTTGGATACAGTCGGAATGTGACACGCCGAATCGCCACTGGTCTTTACCTCACTGCTTGCGTGTACAATCAGCATAGCATAACTCAGATTGACTCGAAATGAGCAAACAACAGTTTAGAAGTGCTTCTCATGCTGTCTTTAGCATTCACCTGCACATCGTTTTTGTGACGAAGTACAGGCGCAAGGTTTTGACCCAAAAGATGCTGGAAGCAATGAAGCCTGTGTTTGAAAGAGTTCTGGAAGCCAACCAGAGTATGCTGACCGAGTTCAATGGTGAACCCGACCATGTTCACCTGCTGATTGATCTGCATCCTGACAACAATATTTCAGATCTGGTTGCCTCCCTCAAATCAGCATCAAGCCGAGTGGTACGGCAGGAATTCAAAGCGGAAATTGACAAGGTTTATTGGGGAAAAGCGAAACTGTGGCATGACTCAAAGTGCATTGTTTCTTGTGGCGGTGCCCCGCTTGATATTGTCAAGGAGTATGTGCAGAGTCAGTCAGGAGGGCGAGAGTCATGATGGGCAATTCTGCTCTGCTCCATTGCCGCGCTATCCATCCCCACCGCATCGGCAGATGGGGAATTCCGCGAATTGGTTAACCCGGCGGCAATTCCAGCGGCAAAGCCCCCAAAGATCCCTTGCGAAAATCCGTGAGCAACTGCCTTGCCGCGCGTTCCTTGTCGCTCTGATGGCGCTGTTCCGCCAGTTCTTCCAGATAGCTTTCGCCTGTAATCGGTTCCGGGTCAATGCTGTAGCGCGAGCGCACCCCCTCAAAAATCTCCAGATCCGGAGCCTGCGCCTGGATCTGCTTGAGAAAATCAATCAAAGTGGCGGCAACCCGCTGGGTATCGTAAGAAGCGTCCCCAATGTCATCGCAGATCGCCAGTTTGAAGGCCGCTTTCTGGTCGTTGAGCTTCGAGGGAATAATTCCCGGCGCGTCCAGCAGGTCTAATTGTTCGGAAATTCGTACCCAGCGCAGTTGACGGGTCACTCCCGGACGGGCGGCGCTCTCCACCACCTTCCGCTTCAGCAAACGGTTGATCAGCGCAGACTTGCCCACGTTAGGAAAACCAATGACGACGGCCCGGACGGGGCGGGGCAACATACCGCGATCGCGCCTGCGCTGGTTGAGGCGATCGCCCACCACCTGAGCCGCCCGCACCACGCCATCAATTCCTTTCCCCTGGTTGGCATTCGTAAAGTAAGCCGTTTCTCCCTGAGAACGAAACCACTCCCGCCAGCCCTGTAGTACCTGCGGAGGAATCATATCCAAACGGTTCAGCACCAGCACCCGGTCTTTGCTGCCAATCCACTCGCCTACCAGGGGATGCTGCGTGGCCAGGGGAATTCGGGCATCCCGCACCTCCAGGACAACATCCACCTTTTTCAGTTGCTCCAGCAGGTTCTTTTCGGCTTTGGCGATATGGCCGGGGTACCACTGGATGGGAGGAGAGGACATGGCGGTTCAGGTAGGCTGCGAGTCCCAATGATAACGCACCGGATACTTCCCAAAAATGAGAGAGCGCCAGTCCTCTATTGGCGAGGGTGACGCTCTAACAAAGTATTCACAGGGATTTATCGACTAGGGTCTTTATAAAAGGTGACCCCATTTGAGATGTAAGTAGCATGACAGGAATATTAAACAGAAATAGGTTTCATAATGTTTTCTTTAGATTTAGATGGATGGACAAATGTTACGAAACGTAAAGGGAAGCCGGACTTGATGCGGCGGAGTTTTTAGGGGATGGGGCAATCGAATGTTGGCTTCGACTCCGCTCAGCCAACGGTTTCTCCAGTAATTTTCTGAAGCAACTCCAGTCCCGCCAATCATCCCGCTCCCTGAGCGGAGTCGAAGGGAGCGGAGTCGAAGGGAACAATCAATTGCTGGGCGAGTTGTGGGGCAAAAGGGAGGCTCCCATCGCCTGGGAGAACCAGACTTCAAAGTTGCGGACGTGATGTTTGCGGGCTTCGCTATCGGCGGGAACCATCGGTTCCACCAGGATAGTGAACATACCCAAGCGGTTTCCAGCCAGAACGTCGGTGAAGAGGCGATCGCCCACCATTGCCACCTGACTGAAGGGGAGATTCATCGCTTCGACAGCCTGCCGCAGTTTGCGCCGGGAAGGCTTGCGGGCACCCAGGATGTAGGGAACGCTCAGGGCTGCTCCGATGCGGCTGATGCGGCTGTGGCTCAGGTTGTTGCTGACCAGCCAGAGGCTGACCAGGGGGCGGATCTGCTCCATCCACTGACGCAGCTCGTCGGAGACCTCGGAGAGGCGAAAGGGCACCAGAGTCTCGTCTACGTCCAGGACAACCCCCTTCAGCTCGTGGCGCTGGATAAGTTCGGGGGTGAGGTCAAATACTGAACCTCCAAGGACCAGATCCGGTTGTAAGAGTTTGCCCCAGGACATTGTTTTCGATAGTGAAAGAGTGTGATGACAGGATACCCAGAGAGCAGCCGATGATTGTCGTTCGTTAGTTGCTGGTTCCCGTAGAATTTTGTTGCAGTTGCTGATCGACGGCGACCTTTGCCGCTTCGTGTTCAGCCAGTGTGCGACTGAAGATGTGGGTGCCGTCGTAGCGGGCCATAAAGTACAAGTACTCGGTGTTCCCTGGCGTGAGGGACTCCTGCAAGCTGGCCAGACCTGGGGCGGCGATCGGGGTTGGGGGCAGGCCGGGGTTGATATACGTGTTATAGGGAGTGGGGGTCTGCACCTGGGCGTAGGTCAACGGCTGCTCGACGGTCTGTCGAATGTCCAGACCATATTCCACAGTAGGGTCGGCCCCCAGAGGCATTCCTTCCCTCAGGCGACGGGCAAAGACAGCGGCGATCGTGGGTCGCTCTGCCTGGACGACGGCTTCTTTTTCGACAATGCTGGCCAGCGTGGCCCATTCCAGCAGGGAGTAAGGCGTTCTGCCCCTGCCACTTTCGTAGATCGGGAGCGCCACCTGCTGAAACCGATCAAGCATTTGATTGATCACCGTTTCGGGGGTGACATTGCCCTCCGAGAGCTGATAAGTATCGGGAAATAGAAAGCCTTCGAGTTTTGGCAGGTTAGCGGGGAGCCAGGGGTAGCGATCGCGCGGTACCTGCTCAGTTGCATTGAGAAATTCTTCAGCGGTAAAGAATCCCTGCTGCTGGAAATACTCCGCCATTTGCTTAAGCGTCCAGCCTTCGGGAATCGTGTAGCTGGCCTGAACAACATCACCGCGCCAGATTTTGTTGGCGATCGCACTCATTGGGTCGGCTGCACTCAGCTCATAGGTGCCCGCCTGGAAGCCCCCCTCACGCTTCTGCCAGCCCTGCCAGCGGGTCCAGAGTTCCCAGGCGCTGGCAGAACGGATCAGTCCAGTCGATTCGAGCTGTTCTCCGATTTGTTGAGCTGAGGTGCCTTGAGGAATTTCAACCCGGACGGTAGACTCTTCAGTCGAGGCTGCTCTGGCAGCGGGGGCACTGGCCCAGCTCCACCACTGCCATCCCTGCCAGCCACCCAGCCCAATTACAGCGGGCAGCAGCAGGATAAAAAACAGCCCCTTACCAAGTTTTTGAGTTACCGTCATGGTTTGAGTTTATTCCATTACGTCAAAAAGCTGCTCCTCAAGCTGCGATCGCACTGCCTGGAACTCTTCTGGAGTGAGCAACTGGGCTTCGCCCTTACCATTGACGCGGGCGAAGAACATCAGCGGATCGAGGGGTGTGCAGATATCATATTCCTGCTCCTTGTAGAAGAAGGTCGAAAGGTGCTGAAACTGTTCCGCATCCATCTGCTCCTCTTCACCCATGTCCAGGGTAATGATACCGTCTTCGTCCACCTCAGGCAGGTCACCTGTGGCGGTGAGGGTATAGGCCGTCCGCTTCAACGACAGCTCCTGCTCCGCCAGCACTGCCTTTGCTGTGTCGAACACCTCGTCAATTTCGTCGTCGGAGAGGTCTACCAGCGCCTCTTCCTCCTCGTCATCATCCATTTCCCAGGCAAAAATTTCGATAGGGGAATCTACCGGAAGTAGCAGCAGGTATTCCTGACCATCTACCTCCAGAGATTGTTCCACGTAACAGAGAAGCGATCGCCCCGCTTCATCCATCAGGTTTACTGTTGGCGCATCGCCTTCCATGTGTTTATCCATCATTCAACGTTGTATACAGAAAAATCTACCGCAAGACGAGCGCGGAATTTATGCATCCGTCTCTTCTTTCCATTGTGAAGACTGTCGCTCCCGTCGTGCATCTAACCATTGCTGCAAAATGATCGCCGCTGCCTTGCGATCGATCAGTCCCTTGTTACGGGACGGCGATCGCCCCTCCAGAATCATCATCTGCTCCGCCACATAGGAGGTCAACCGCTCATCAACATACTCTACAGGCAGTTCTAACGCCTGCGAAATCCGCTCCGCAAACTTCTGTACCTGCTTCGCCTGAAACCCCAGTTCCCCATTCATCGTATATGGCAACCCCACCACCAGCACCTCAACGCCCCGCTCCTGAACCAGGCTCTTCAATTCAGCAACATCCTCAACAAACGATCGCCGCTCCAGGGTCATAATTCCAGTGGCAATCAACCCCGTGCGATCGCACCCCGCCACCCCAATTCTTTTCTTGCCCACATCCAGACCCAACGCCGAAATGTGATGATTAGAAGAAGCCATGACTGTAGAAACAGCAAACCCCTCTATTCTCTCATCCCCTGATCGAATTACCCCGCCCCCTTTCCCACCCACCCGCCGTACAGACGTTCCGTGGAACGTCTCTACCCACCCCCATCCACCCCAATTACCCATCACCCATCACCCATTCCCCCCAATCCATGCTCGAACTCCACTGCCACACCACCTGCTCTGACGGCAGCCTCACCCCCACGCAACTGGTACAAACGGCGATCGCTGCCGGAGTCAAAGCAATGGCGATCACCGATCACGACACGCTTTCGGGTTGGGATGAGGCAGTGCAGGCCGCGAGCGGCACTGACCTCGAAATTGTCCCTGGTGTTGAGCTGAGTACCGTGTGGGGCGATCGATCGCTGCATATCCTGGGTTTCTACCCTGACCGCGATCGCCTGCTGCCATCCTTGCAAGAGCGCCTGGAGGGACGCAAGCGTCGGGCGGTCAAAATGATAGAGAAATTGGCAGCCATTGGGTACCCGGTGACTCTGGCAGAACAGGGTGAAGGCATAGCTCCTGGCCGTCCCCATATTGCTCATGCAATGGTGCAGGCAGGGTATGTGGCATCTTCTAAGGAGGCGTTTGACCGATTTTTGACCGAAGGCAAGCCCGCGTATGTTCAATATGAGAAATTTTCGGCACTGGAGGGGATTGCCCTGCTGCGACAGTCGGGTGCGGTTCCCGTATGGGCACACCCCTATCTGTGGCGGGGGGGTGACGTGAAACGGGCGCTTCCCCTGTTTGTGGAGGCGGGACTGATGGGCCTGGAGGTCTACCATCCCTCCCATCTGCCGAACCAGGTGCAATCTCTGGAGAAACTTTGTCAGCAATATGGCCTATTGCTGACGGGGGGCAGTGACTATCACGGTCCTGCTGCTGAACCTGATAGCACCCACAGCCCCTCCCTGAATACTTTTCATTTACCCCTCACGCTGCTGACCCCTGTTAAACAGGCAGCAGGCAAGGCAAAACCGCTCAAAATCTAGTAGTTCGCCAAGCAAACTTTGCCTGGTTGAAAAACTTTGCCTGGTTAGTGTGGCGCACGAAGCGCACCACACTAACCAGGTAAAGTTTTTTTAGTGGACTACCAGGAGTCAATAGCTTCAGTTTATCGATGCCTGATTTCCACCTGTAGCAGGAGACACCTACACAGCTCCCGTGGAGCGCCTTGCAACAAGCTTAATGCAAACTATTGGCAAATAGAGCCAACCTCGCTTATCTTAGAATTAAGGTGCTTAATGCGTTAAATTCTCAATAACCCCAGGTTAATTGTCCCGGTAATGAACGACTCACACGCTCAGCAGTCTGCTGAACCAGCGACGGCAGGCTACTCTCAGGTTTTGGTACTTCCCTTTGGCGATCGCTGGCAAATCTTTCATCGCCTTCAGGAATTGGACATTCCCTGTACCTATCGGCCCGAAAGCGGGCTTCGAGTAGAGATCTCTTCTCCTGTCGCTGCAATTCAACTCTGGAGCGTTCTGCGACAGCTTAATACCTCTTCCCGGCGGCTCGCTCAATGGTTAGAACAGTGCTGGCAGTGGTAGAGCCTGTCCTCACAGAGAATCCTTTTGCAGGGTTCGATGGTTACCGTTTCTCTCGTCCAAGTTTTCCAGTCCTTTATCGCCAGCCATAGGCTGGGTGATCCTATGAGTCAATCAGCGTTGAAGGGGCGATCGCCGTTTTCATTAGAGGGCCGCTTTTTAGGCTTCGTGCTGAAGGATGGCTACAGGGTCAAGGGGATCAATCTAGCTACAGCCTCCGGTGAACAGTATATCAAGCTTTCGAAGGAAGCCCGCGCCGCCTGCAAAGTATTGCCAACCCCGGGTTGCTGGGTGCGTGTGTCTGGGATGCAAAAGTGGGATGAAATGGGCACCCTGAAGCTGAAAGCACTGTCTTTACAGGTGACAAATCCAACCTCCACGGGGTTTGCTCCTGCCCCAGCCAAATCAGCCAAGCCCGCCACGACAATTCTTTTCTGCAATAAGTCTGACTGCTGTAAAAGGGGTGGACGGGCGGTCGTAGAAGCACTTCAGGAAACGCTGGGCGATCGCCAGCTCACCAATCAGGTCACGCTTAAGCCAACCGGCTGCATGAAGCGCTGTAAGGCAGGCCCCCATCTGGTTATGCCCGACAAAACTCGCTACTGTGGCATCACCGCTGCGGAGGTGCCCGAAATTGTGGACAAACATTTCGCGCCTGCAACGACTCCGTCTGAAGGACAGACTACCTTTCAGACAGTCGTTTAATTTTTGGGCTTTTGACTAAATCGGCGCTAAAACTAAATTTGCCGCAGCATACTCTCGCTGAGAGCGTTTCGCGGTATATCAGGAAGAAATAGTCAAAAGTTCAGTAATTTCATGTCTAAGTAAATGGGCGTGGAAAAAGTCGAAATCCAAAAAGCTGTTCCGCCCGCGCAGCGGGCGGAACAGCTTTTTGGATTTCAAGCTTAATCACGCCTACTTACTTATTTAAAAACCCACAATACAAGTGGCGCGGCGTTTTGCGCCGCGCCACTTGTATTGTGGGTTTTTAGCTTTAGTTGATAAAAAGTCAGGCGATCGCAAACCGCCCCGGCTTCTTTTACGGAACCGGGGCGGTTGTTGATTCAGAGTTTTAATCGCTCTTCTTGCCCTGTCCCAGCACCTGGCCCTTTAGCTCATTAAAGTCGTCCACCAGTTCCCGACGATTGGACGCCCGCAGCAAATAGCGATAAATAAACCAGGCGGAGTAGCCCAGACCAATCAGCTCAAACGTCGGTTCTAATAGAGGAATATCATTAACGGCATCCAGGACGGCCAGCGTTAATTTAACGGCGATCACCGCACCAACGACCAGACCAACAGTAACGATAGGGCGACGGTATTCGCCAAAAAATTCTCCCAGATATTCAGGCAGGTCTGCCAGAAATCCAGTGACTTTGTTGGCAACTTGTTTCCACTGCTCTTCTGATTCAGCGGAGGAGGAGTAGGGGGTTAACGGTCCAGCCTCGTCGGTAAGAAAGTCTGGTGTTGTAACCTCGTTCTTCACTTCAGGTTCCATAGCAGCACCTTTGAACAACTGAAACTCTGCTTGCTATAGCGATCAATGGTTTAGCCAGGACAAGGGAGTGGGGACACCGCCCCCATGCAGGGGTGGACGGCCCCCTGCACCCCGTCCTATTTAACCTTTCGACTGCTACAAAACGGTCTAAAAAAAGCTTTTTAGGCAATCAACCAGAGTCTACAGAATTGTAGAGCATAATTTTGTTCCATAAGTGAGTGGGCGTGGAAAAAGTCAAAACCCCAAACGCTGTTCCACCCTTCGACTTCGCTCAGGGCGGAACAGCGTTTGGGGTTTCAAGCTCAATCGCACTTACCTCTGCACCCCGTCCTAACCATCATGACTACGGCGATATCAAGCAAAAGAAAAAGCCACACCAATGTGTGGCCGAAGGAGCATGACAGGATTAAGAGTATGAAGCCCACAACAAATGAGTGCTTCAGGATTTAGAGCTGGTGAGGGAGCAGCCTATGACGACGGAGCAAGCTTTAACAAGGATGATCTTGTCTGTGTAAGATTGCTCACATCTTTAGTATTGGCGATCGCCCCCCTTTGCCTCGGTGACGAATATCCTTCTACCCGGTGATTTTTCTCAGTAATCGGTGTGATACCCGTCACTTACAGACCAGAGAACGGCTTTAACTGCGGCCTTTGACAATCACCAGCCCGATTGATGTCACCACAAATTGCAGCACCTGGAGCTTCAGGTGTGGTGTGACGGCGTAAGGCGGCAGGTCGATAATCTGATCAGCGGGCTGATCGCCTGGGCGATAGTCTACTCGAATGTGGTGTCCCTGTTTGCGCAGGTTCTTTGCGATCGCATTGATGTCGCGCCGTCGAAAAAGAACCGTGCCCCCCTCCGCCAGCGTCTCTTTGTTGGAGGACAGATTGAACTCCGTGGTATGGACGGCAACGCCACCGGGGTTGAGACAGTCCATCATGCGGTAGATGAACGCCTGTCCCTTCTCAATCGACCCCAAATGTTCAAAGGCGCAGGATGACCAGACAAAGTCAAAGCCTTTGAGATCAGAAGGAATGCTGTTCATGTCCACGGAGCAAAAGCTGACCCGCTCCTGAAAGTCCGTCTCGTCACAGAGATGGGCACGGTACAGATCCTCCAGGTGGTGAGCGTGCTGTAGAGAGTCAATCCATCCCGTCTCGCGAGCCAGATCCGTATCCAGGTCAGTCGCTACGATTTCACAGCCCCGTCCAGCAAAACAGGCCGCGAGGGGTTCTTTGCCAACCGCAAAGCCCAGTCCCCGTTTTCCTGGGGACAGCATACCGCTGTTCTGGAGCGTGTCACAGATAAAGCACCACTCCCAGAGTTTGCGATGCAGATGCTTCAGATGGCCCGTTTCGTCCATGCTGCGTTTCTGAAGCAGTGCCACCCATTGCAGAAATTCCGGCGACGTGAGCTGGGCTTCGGTACAGAGCCGGGAAGCCAATAATGGCTGTCTTGAGAGAGTGGGGTAAATGGCAGTGAGGGGCGATCGCCATGAGAACAACCCTTCTAACACACCAAAACCCATACCTTCACTCCTAGTCACCCATTGTTCCTGGATTGACTCCTGTTGGAATCCCCCCAAACCCCGCCCATTGTTACACGGATGTCTGTCTTCCGCAAATGTTCCTCACCCCCCGGAAACCGCGAAACCGCAGCACGATAGCTGGTGGTTGTAAATGTTTAATCAGGGCACTAAGGATCGCGAATTAAATAAAACCGAATTGTTTTTGAGAGAGGCGCGGCGAAGCAGCGCCTCTCTCAAAAACAATTACAGGTTATTTTGTTCACTATCCTAAGGGGGTTGCCATAAAATAAAATCCCAGTAAAACCCCAGTTTTCACCTGGCGCGGCAAAGCCGCGCCAGGTGAAAACTGGTACTTTATTTCGTTGCAAGTCCCTAAGTGCCTCTCCAAATTTTGAGGAGCGTGACGCTATAGCGTCACGCTCCTCAAAATTTGGGTTGCTGAGCCTTCACAATCACCAGCCCTAGCGATGTTACAACGTACTGAAAGAACTGGAGCTTCAAATGTGGCGAGAACTGGTAAGGAGGTAGATCAATAAACTGATCCGCAGGCTGATCCCCCGTGCGGTAGTCCATCCAGATCTGATGCCCCTCCTGGCGCAGGTGTTTCACCATCTCGTTGATGTCGCGCCGACGAAACAGGACAGTCGGCCCCTCGGTCATGGTTTCCCTGTTGGATGAAAGATTGAACTCGGTAGTGTGGACTGCAATCCCACCCGGCTTCAGACAGTCCATCATGCGGTAAATAAAGGTCTGTCCTTTCTCGATTGACCCCAGATGCTCAAAGGCGCAGGATGACCAGACAAAATCAAAGCCCGTCAGGTCAGGTGGAATATCATTCATATCCACCGGACGAAAGCTCACCCGCTGCCGAAACCAGTTTGCATCGCACAGATCCGGCTTATGCAGATGCATGAGTTGACGGGCGTGCTGCATCGTATTTAGCCAGCCGCTCTCCTGCGCCTGCGCTTCATCCAGGTCTGTTGCCACAATTTCACAGCCCCGCCCCGCAAAACAGGACGCCAGGGGTTCTCGCCCCACTGCAAAGCCCAAACCCCGCTTTCCCGGCATCAGCATACCGCTGGCCTGGAGCGTCTCACAGATGAAACACCATTCCCAAAATTTGCGGTGCAGTTGAACCGGGTTACCCGCCTCATCCACCTTGTTCTTCTGAAGTAGAGCCAGCCATTGCAGGAATCTGGGCGATCGCAACTCTGCCTCTGTACAAAGCCGTGAGACAAACGGTTTTTTTCGGGGTGGCGCAGAGACGAAGGGGAGATGCGATCGCCACCCAGACAATGCTCTCAATACACCAGGTTCCATCCTTTTACCCCTTCTGCTTTCCGTCACTGAAAACCGAAAGCCCAAATTTAGGAAGGGGCGACGCTGTAGCATCGCCCCTTCCTAAATCTGGGCTTTCAGATAATTTTCTAGGGAGCCAGGGCATTCCCCCGCAGCAGACTACCGATCGTCTTGGCGGTAATCTTCAACTGAGTCAGCGGATTAGCAGGCACCACAGTTTTGTACAGATAGCTGTCAAAGGTCAGCTTCTGCACATCGATGTCGGCACACATTTCCACAAACGCCTCGCGGGTGGCATCCGAGCGATAGAACACCCGCTGGAGCAGATCCAGAACCAGGTAAGTGGAACCGTAGGTGCGATCCCAGCGTTTGGTGTAGACCTTCAGATCGTCTTCGGTGATCATGCGCTGACCCTTGTTGGACAGCTCCACGATCGTCTCGGCGCACATCCGACCAGACTTGGCGGCAAAGTAGATACCTTCACCGGAAGACTTGGTGACGTACCCGGCGGCATCGCCCACCAGCGCAACACGGCCCACAACGCGACGGGGACGGGGATGTTCAGGAATCGGGTGCGCTTCCACTTTGATAATCTCACCCCCTTCCAGCTTGACTGCTGCCCGCTTGCGGATACCTGCTTGCAGCTCTTTGATCCTCGCCTTGTTAATCTTCATCGTCCCCGTACCCACGGCAACGTGGTCGTACTTGGGGAATACCCAGGCGTAGAAGTCGGGAGACACATCGTCACCGACGTACATCTCGGCCAGCTCATGGTAATAGGCCATCTTGTCCTGGGGCAGACGAATCCGCTCCTGGAAAGCGATCGCATAGTTGTAATCGCCCGCATCAATCGCCTTTGCCACACGGGAGTTAGCCCCGTCAGCACCGATCACGACATCTACCTGGAGGGTCTTCGCAGGCCCCTCAACGCTACCGTCGGAGTGATCGGCGTAGTGAATGGTATAGGCTTCGTTGCTGGTCTTGGGCAAATCCAGCGCGTACACAGTACCGTTGATCAGGGTTGCGCCCAGCTTGGCGGCCCGGTTGCGCATGAAGCTGTCGAGAACCTCCCGACGGCACATGCCGATGTACTCGTCATCCTTCAGCGTGCTGCCAATATTCACTTCAATATTGGAGGGCGAGATCATCTTCATCTTGCGCACGCGCCGATCGATGATCTCTGGTGGCAAATCAAACTCACCCACCATACACAGCGGAATAGCTCCACCACAGGGTTTGGCGTTGTCTAACTTGCGCTCAATTAAATAAGTTTCGATACCTGCTTTTGCTAATGTCTCAGCAGCGGAAGAACCTGCCGGACCGGATCCAACGACAGCAACCCGTAGTGTCAAAGGTCGTCTCCCTATCACTAAGAAGATTTACAGATAGGCATCGTATCACGGCACTTTAGCCAAATTTACGTCCCGTAGGGAGATATGATCGATTTGAAATACACCGTAACAGTTCTTTACAGAAAAGCCTGAGATTGGTACTGGACTTTTGACTCAATCGCGCCGCTTTTCCTGCAACGCTGACTGCGTCAGCGTTGCAGGAAAAATCGACGCTTAAATTAAATTTGCCATGAAACGCTCTCTACGAGAGCGTTTCATGGCATGGTAGAAAAATAGTCAAAAGTCCAATACTTCCCTATCCGAAACCCGAAACCCGAAACTCTGGCAGGCGCGACGCTGCAGCGTCGCGCCTGCCAGAGTTTCGGGTTTCGAATAGGCTCTTATGGAGTCGGGACAGATTGCCCCAACCGTGCCCGCCGCCGCTCTTCGACGGCTCGCTTAATCCGATCCTCCAGCGGCTCCTCCGGGTTTTGCTCTACCTCAGGAGTAGGCGTGACGACAGGGAGCGGAACAGGTCTGACCACTTCAGGTGAGGGTCTGACAGGTGAGGAGGGAACGATTGGTGCAGAGACCGCCGGCTCTGATCGATCAGGCGGTTTGATGGAAGGCAATTCAGATGGAACGGACGTGTCGGAAGGGGTGCCCGATTTGCCCTCTGGGGACTGTGAAGCAGACGGCGGTTCCTCAACGGGCGAAGGAATCGGTTCGGCAGATGGAACAGGCAGAGGAGGCTCTGTCACCGGACGACGAAAGCGCTCCAGATAGCTTCTATAAGCTGGTTTAGCACCTCGGGTCGGTTGCCTAAGCTCAAGCGCTGGTTCGTTCGATTGGGGTAACTGCTCTTCCAATGCTGCGGGGGCGGGTTGCTTCGCGGGTTCGTCAGAAGTGGGTGGTTCCTCCGCCTGTGAATCATCCGGTTTGGACAATTCTGGAGGAGTTGTCTCCTCCAGGGAGGGGACAGGGGCTGGCGTGGGAGACTGCTGAATTGCTGACCTTTTCTCCCGCAGGCGATCGAGGAAACCTCTGGCTCCTTTGGGCTTCTCTGGGGCGGGAGCAGCGGGAACCGGGTTCACAGGTGCAGGAACCACGGGGATGGGTTCTGGCGCTGCGGGTTCCTCCAGGCTGGGGGGGATTGGCTCAGCTTCCGGTTCAGGTTCAGGGAGATTCTTCTTCTCAATCGCAGGCTCCTCCTTCAGTTCTGGAGGCTCCGATGGAGAAGCTTCAGGCGCGGGGATCACAGGCACAACAGTCGGAGCAGGAGACGATACTGCCTCCGGTTCTGGCGTCACCTCTGGTTCTGGTGTGACCTCTGGAGAAGGTTCAGGCGAAGGTTCTGGAATAATTTCGGGTTCCGGTTCCGGTTCTGGCTCTGGTTGGGGTGGTGTGTAGTTCGGATCAACGATGCCTTTGACCTCAGCGATCGCCAGTTCGCCTCTCGTCAACTTCGACAGCGTGTCGGTGCCACCCGGCTCGTAGGTCACAATCCGGACAGTGTTATTGAAGGCGTTGGCGATCGCCACTCCTTTCTCATCCACCAGTTCGAGCTGCACCCAGTTCTTACCGGGTTTTAGACCTTTCAAGTAGATCGGTTCCCAGGCATCAAACAGGAAACTGTCACCGTTGACGGTGCATTTCACTCGCCAGTCGCGGATATCGTCGTCGGGATTCTCCTGGGCCACCAGATGCAGTGGTGCATTGCTCAGGTAAAAATCCAGCATGATGGGTTCTGCGCCATAGCTGCCTTGGGGACGACTATAGGTGAGCAACGGCTGATTGGGGAGGGGTTGGTGTTCGCCCGTTTTGGCAAAGATGTGGAAGGTGACCTGGGCATAGGCTCCCTCATTCTTGAAGCTCTCGTGCCAGGGGCGGGAGGCAAAGACTCTGAGGGTGTGGGTTCCCGGAGTCAGGTCGGTCAATACTAAAGGCTCGTCGGTGCCGTAAACCGCCTGGTAGGGCTGATTGTCGAGGAAGACGTGCAGATGAGGTCCCAGCCCGAACTCCTGATTCTTGAAGATCGGCAGATCTCTGACCTGCAAGCGAACACTGACCTCCTGCGCCTGGAGTACTTCGTCGGCGCGGGGGCTGAAAATTTTGACCTGAGGCTGGTGCTGGTCTAATTCCTGCCGCAATTCTTGAATGAGGGACGGGGGAGACACCTCTGACAGTCTGCCCACCAGGGATGCACTGTCCTTACCTGTGGGGCGGGCAGTCCGCTGGGGGGTGCCGCCGCAGGCCATGAGAGAGAGACTGAGGGCGATCGCCAGCCCCACCGTCAAGCCTCTTCGCAGTATTGATTGCCAACCACGCATCCCCACAACGCACGCTCCCAAACGCTCTTTTGAAAGGCAAATGGCCCATAGGCACTATCCAATAGCTTATAGAAAACTGTCCACGAGGAATGAAATTGCCCGTACTGGTGTTGATGGAACTTCATTCCTCCAGGGGCAGATCGGGCAGCGGCACAATAAAATCCCGTTTTTATTGGGTTTGTCGGTGTAATAAAAGCAAGCATTCGCGGGTGATCGCTGCGCCATCCGGTCAATTGCCCCACCTCCTCACTTCTGTTTTTGAACTATGTCTCAGCCCTCTGGATCTTCCCGGCATCACTCTCAGGAGATAGCAGTGTGGATTCGCAATGACCACCCGGCACTGTTGGATGGTCTGGAATCCTGGCTCCAGCTTGGACTGCTCACCGACCGGGAGGTCAGGGAGCTTGCCAGGGATTTTCTGGCTTGCGATGTTGAGGAGGCGTTGCAGCAGCATCTCACGCGGGTGCAAGGAGCCACCAGCGTGGCTCCGGTCATGGTACCTCCCCCCGCACCCGTGATCGAGCCAGTACCGGAGCCGGTCGGCGCAGTTGTATCCGACTTCCTGCCGCCGGATATCCCCTCTGCGCCACCTTCTCAGAAAGGGCGGGAACCGGCGATTGCTCATCTATTCCGGGCAATGGCAGCCGAGATCAGCGTGGTCTGGCTGTTGTTTTTGGGGGTCTTCCTCGTCGTAGTTTCCTCAGGTGTGCTGGCAGCCAGCCAGTGGGGAAATGTTTCGGCGGTAGAACGATACCTGATTTTGTTGGGGTATACCCTGGCATTCTGGGGCGTGGGTCTGTGGACCCGCCAGCGTAACGAATTGCGGTTAACTTCCGAGATGCTGCAACTGGCGACACTGCTGCTGATCCCGGTTAATTTCTGGGCAATCGATAGCTTTGGTCTGGCGCAGAGCTTCCTGGGACGGGGGGTGGGAGCAATTGCCGCACTGCTTCTGAGTGTCCTCACCTTTCGTCTACTCCGTCCCACCGCCCCCCAATCTCCTACACTAACCCATCTGCACCAGTTGAATGGAATCGGCCTGAACTGGCTGCATTTAGGCTGGGGGATGGGCGGTTTCCCTTTAGTGGCAACCTACGTCGGAATCCTGGGGACAGCACTCAATCTGGCATATCAGAACCAATCTCAGCCACGACCCACACCAGAGGAAACCACGCCCCCAAAACTGCCTCTAGGGACGCTGGCGATTGCCCTTTCTGCTCTGCTCCTTCTGGGGCGGGCACTGCTGATACAGCAGGTGGCCATCGCCCAGTTGGGGCTGGCACTGGGCGTCTGTGGTGCCGCGCTGGTGTGGTTTGGGCACGATCGGCAGGGTTTCTGGAATTGGGCAGGTGTGGGGCTGCTGGCGTTGGGATGGCTGGTATCGGTGGAGGCAACACCCCCCTGGCAGGCGATCGCCGTCAGTTGTCTGGGCATGGGGTTGCTGCTGCACGAGTTGCAGCGCCGCCCTCGGGGGCGTGATTTGACGCTGCTGTTTCTCCTGGGGCTGCAAACCCTGGGGTTGATCTGGTTCAGTGTGCCGGAAACGGTGCAACAGGGGATTTTAGAGGGGGCAACGACGATCGCTGGCAGCAGTGCCATGCCAGAGGCACTGCTGGGCGTGGCACTGCTACCCTATGCCTGGTTAACCCTGGGGTTGACATCTCGCTGGCAGCGGCAGCAGCCTGCATTGGCAAAACTGGCGGTGGTGCTGGCGCTGATTCTGGGAACTGTGCTGACGATGGTGAGTCTGGGGAACCCACTGCTGCGATCGCTCAACCTGCTGTTGTCTGCGCTGACGCTGCTGGGACTCCTGCGTCAGCGACCCCAATCTTCTAGACGGCTGATATCCCTGACCCACCTGGTCATCATCGGTGCCATTGGTTCCTGGGTCAACTATGCCTTTCCCCATCTCACCCTGTCGGATTGGGCACTGCTGCTGCTCCTGGGCATGACGCTGGAGTGGCTGGTCTGTCTGTCTACCCACGCTGCAGGCTGGAAGGAAAGTACCTGGTTGCTGGGCTATGGCTTCGCTGTATTCAGCTATTTACTGCTGCTGCTGACGGTTTTGCTGGAGGCGATCTGGGGAAGTCCCGAGGTGGGGTCACTGCTGCCGCTGACCGATCTGCAAGGGCATCGATTATTGTGGCTGCTGGCACCGGGATTACTCACCTTTCTGGGAAGTCGCCCTCAGTTTCGCTACCGCTTTCAGGCAGCCAGTTGGGGAATTGCCACCGTGCTGCTGGCGCAGGGGCTGACCCTCTGGTGGACAGCCCCCCGACTGGTGGGATTGGGTGTGGGTACCGGGCTGATGCTGTTAAACACCCGCTGGCTGGCTGGACAGCGCGGACAGACCGTAGCAGCGGTGCTGACCGTGGGTGTCGGGCTGGGGTGGATTGCAGCACTCGTTGATTGGCGGGTGCCAGAAGCCGATAGACACCTGTGGATCACCTTTTGTGCCATCCTCGCAGGGCTACTGTGGTTGATCTGGAGTTGGCTGCGGCAACAGCAGGCAGTGCTGGCTCCAGTTTACGCAGTGGCAGTGAACAGTTGGGGGACTGCACTGACGGGTGCCAGCCTGACGGTGTTGAGTACCACTACGCTCACCACCTACTTGCTGAATCAACCCCTGTCCCGGCAGGTCCTGGTGGCAGCCGTGATTACAGCGGTGGGGCTGGGGTTCCGGTTAGTTCAGCAACCAGCGATGGTGGCGCGGATGGGCATGATCTGGTGTGGCGAGGTGGTGATGGCGGTGGCAATCGCCCTCCATCACCCAACCCCCCTGTGGTTAGCGGGTCTGAATCTGACGGTGGGCAGCATTATGCTGCTGGTAACGCTCGGCTGGCGGCAACTTGGGCAGGCGGTAGGCTGGCGTGAGGCAGCGTTCCTCTACGCAGGGCTGGCGGTGGGGCTAGCGCACACCGAGTTTACGGCAACCACAGGATTGTTTACCCTGGCGGGGGGAGTGATTGTCCTGCTTGTGGGACGACATCAGCGATCGCCCCACACCCTTTCTTACCTGGGATTGACAGCAGTATCTGTGGCGGCTTACGAGCTGCTGGTTTACCAGTTAATGCAGGCATCCGGTGGTGCAGCAGGGGATGGCATAACATTGCTGGCAGGCTTATCGGTGCTGCTGGCACTGGGTTATGGGCTATTTGCCGGGGGTCTGTTCAACCCGCTTCGCCTCAGTTTAAATGGGCTGCGGTGGTTTGCCCACATTCACTGGGGGCTGGGAACAATGCTGGCGATCGCCGCATGGAGCGACAATACCAGTCCCAGCGGCACCGGGCTGTGGCTGGTGGTCATGGCACTGCTCAGCGGCTATGCTCTGGCAATGGGGCACCGTCGCCTGACGGGAGAGGAAATCTGGATCTGGGCGGGCATTCTGGCGGCGATCGCCTGCTTCATCAGGGTCTTCCAGCAGGTGTTACCGGAGGGTGTGTTGTCTCTGTGGGGTGGGGCGATCGCCAGTGGCTTTGCCATCTTGATGTATCAATTGCCGTGGGAGTCCTGGGGGTGGGCAACCCGTCCCTGGCGACTGGCGGCAGTGGGACTACCAGGTCTGGTGGTGCTGGTCACTGTCCTGGATGTGTCAATCCAGAGCATCCTGCTGACGGCAGCAACCTATGCATGGCTGGCAAAAGCCACAGGACGGTTACGCCTCAACTACCTCTGCTTGCTGGGGATAATTTGGGCAACGCTGCGGTTTTTGAGCGATCGGGGTTGGGTCAGTGCCCTCTGGGTCGGCATCCTGGTGGGAGCCGTGCTGATCTTCTTCGCCCAGATTGATCCGGCGCTGCAATCTACCAGTGCCCGTCAGCAGCGCCACTGGCTGCGCCTCCTGGCGGTAGGTTTGATCAATCTGAGTGCTTTTTACCAGGCTGAAATTACCCCCGTGGGCCTCTCCCAGTTCTGGATGAACCTGCTGATTCTGCTGCTGGCGCTGGGCTTTGGGCTGGCTGGCGTAATTCTAAGAGTTCGCGCCTTTCTATATATCGGTACCCTGACTTTTGTCATCCAGATATTGCGCCAGGTCTGGCTATTTATTAGCGCTTACTCCCTGCTGCTGGGTATCGCCGGAACAGTGCTGGGGCTGCTGTTTATCTGGATCGCCGCCACATTTGAAGCCCGCAGACAGCTCTATCGTCTTGTACAGCAATGGTTTACAGAACTCGAGGGCTGGCAGTAGTGTCACGGTCTGGTCTGCCAATACGAGCTTGAAGCCGATGACGCGGCAAACTTGCTTTTAGCACCAATTTAGTCCAAAGTCCCGTTAGTTACCAAAACCGCATTCAAGAATGTGACGTAGAATACCAACGCCCCCGGTAAATCATCCATGCAGTTTTCTATTGTTTCCATTAATATTTCGATTTGTAACAGATCGGTAATAAGTTCGATATTTTCTGCTGATTATCCCTGGCAAAAAGCCTTCCCTATCTAGATTTGATCAATTTGAATTATTGTTAACACTCGCTAAACTGGTGCTGATCGCAGCTTTATAATCTCTAAAAACACCCAGGTTCAAGGCTAGATCGCAGTTTTAGAGGTTCCTCTGAAGGCGATCGCCCGATGAACCTCCCTCCCCTGGCCTATTTCCGAGGTTGGGATGATGTCTCTGGGGGTGATCCCCTGGTCGCAGAATTCCATTGCCCTGGTCAGGATGGGAAGTTCCCCAAGACGGAATGCTTAACCTGGGATAGGCATAATCGTTCCTTGTCTAGAGAGGAGAGTCTCTGATGACAACTACCCCACGGGAGCGAGAGGCGAAAGTCAAGGTCGCAGTTGACAAAGATCCAGTCCCCACTTCCTTCGAGTTGTGGGCCAAGCCGGGTCACTTCGATCGCACCTTGGCAAAAGGTCCCAAAACCACCACCTGGATTTGGAATCTCCACGCTGACGCTCACGATTTTGATAGTCATACCAGCGACTTAGAAGACATTTCCCGCAAGATTTTCAGCGCACATTTTGGCCACCTCGCGGTGGTCTTTATCTGGCTGAGCGGTATGTACTTCCACGGCGCTCGCTTTTCAAACTATGAAGCTTGGCTGGCCGACCCCCTGGGCATCAAACCCAGCGCTCAGGTCGTCTGGCCCATTGTCGGTCAAGAAATTTTGAATGGAGATGTCGGCGGCGGCTTCCACGGAATCCAGATCACCTCTGGTTTCTTCCAACTGTGGCGCGCTGCTGGTTTCACAAACACCTATCAGCTCTACGTCACCGCCATTGGTGGGCTGGTGATGGCCGGTCTGATGCTGTTTGCTGGTTGGTTCCACTATCACAAGCGCGCTCCCAAACTGGAATGGTTCCAGAACGTGGAGTCGATGATGAACCACCACCTGTCAGGCTTGTTGGGTCTGGGTTCCCTGGGCTGGGCGGGTCACCAAATCCACGTGTCGTTGCCCGTCAACGCGCTGCTGGATGCTGGCGTCGCTCCCAAGGACATCCCCCTGCCCCACGAGTTCATCCTGAACTCCAGCCTGATGGCAGACATCTTCCCCAGTTTTGCCAAGGGTCTGACTCCTTTCTTCACCCTGAACTGGGGCGAGTACGCTGATTTTCTCACCTTCAAAGGTGGCCTTAACCCCGTTACGGGTGGCCTGTGGCTGACGGATACGGCTCACCATCACCTGGCGATCGCCGTTCTGTTCATCATCGCGGGTCATATGTACCGCACCAACTGGGGCATTGGCCACAGCATGAAGGAAATCCTGGAAGCTCACAAAGGCCCCTTCACTGGCGAAGGCCACAAGGGTCTGTATGAGATTCTCACCACCTCCTGGCACGCGCAGTTGGCAATCAACCTGGCAATGCTGGGTTCGCTGACCATCATCGTGGCTCAGCATATGTATGCCATGCCGCCATACCCCTATCTGGCAACTGACTACCCGACTCAGCTCTCCATCTTCACGCACCACATGTGGATTGGTGGATTCCTGATCGTCGGCGCAGCAGCCCACGGCGCAATCTTCATGGTGCGCGACTACGATCCGGCTCAGAACGTGAACAACCTTCTGGATCGCGTCATCCGCCACCGCGACGCCATCATTTCTCACCTCAACTGGGTGTGTATTTTCCTGGGCTTCCACAGCTTTGGTCTATACATCCACAACGACACCATGCGGGCATTGGGTCGTCCTCAGGATATGTTCTCTGACACGGCGATTCAGCTCCAGCCAGTGTTTGCTCAGTGGGTTCAGAATATCCACACCCTCGCCCCTGGCGGCACCGCTCCCAACGCTCTGGCTCCCGCCAGCTATGCGTTTGGCGGCGCAACTGTCGCAGTTGGCGGCAAGGTTGCCATGATGCCGATCGCCCTCGGCACTGCCGACTTCATGGTTCACCACATCCACGCCTTCACGATCCACGTCACCGTGCTGATCCTGCTCAAGGGTGTGCTGTATGCCCGTAGCTCTCGTCTGATCCCTGACAAGGCAAACCTGGGCTTCCGCTTCCCTTGCGACGGTCCTGGTCGTGGCGGTACCTGCCAGGTTTCTGGTTGGGATCACGTATTCCTCGGTCTGTTCTGGATGTACAACTCCCTGTCGATTGCCATCTTCCACTTCTCCTGGAAAATGCAGTCTGACGTTTGGGGAACGGTCGCTCCAGACGGCTCCGTCACCCACATCACGAACGGCAACTTTGCCCAGAGTGCGATTACGATTAATGGCTGGCTGCGCGACTTCCTGTGGGCGCAGGCCACTCAGGTGATCGGCTCCTATGGCTCGGCCCTCTCGGCCTACGGTCTGCTGTTCCTGGGTGCCCACTTCATCTGGGCGTTCAGCCTCATGTTCTTGTTCAGTGGTCGTGGCTACTGGCAGGAATTGATTGAGTCCATCGTTTGGGCGCACAACAAGTTGAAGGTGGCTCCTGCCATCCAGCCTCGCGCTCTGAGCATCATTCAGGGCCGTGCTGTGGGAGTGGCTCACTATCTCCTGGGAGGAATCGTCACCACTTGGGCGTTCTTCCTGGCTCGAATCATTGCAGTAAGCGGCTAGTGTTCTCCTGAACACCTTCTCTCTAGACCACTGCAAGGGCAGGGACTGAGTGTGAGGTTATCAACTCCATAAGATCCAGTAATGGTTCTTTCGAGAGGTTTGTAGTCTTTGCGCTCTGTCCCATGCCTTACGTCCAGTAGACTAGAGGCTGATTCGCTAAAAGCTGATTGCGAAATAAGTAATCAATCAGGACTTATGGCAACTAAATTCCCTAAATTTAGCCAGGATCTGGCCCAGGATCCGACGACACGTCGGATCTGGTACGGGATTGCCACCGCCCATGACTTTGAAAGCCACGACGGGATGACGGAAGAGAATCTTTACCAGAAGATTTTCGCTTCCCACTTCGGTCACCTGGCAATCATCTTCCTGTGGACCTCTGGCAACCTGTTCCATGTCGCATGGCAAGGCAACTTTGAACAGTGGATTAAAGATCCGCTCAATACTCGTCCCATCGCTCACGCAATTTGGGATCCTCATTTTGGTCAGGCGGCTGTTGACGCCTTCACTCGCGCTGGCGCTTCTGGCCCTGTGAACATCGCTTATTCCGGTGTGTATCACTGGTGGTACACCATCGGTATGCGCACCAACGGCGAACTGTATACCGGAGCAGTGTTCCTGCTTCTGCTGTCGGCAATCTTCCTGTTCGCAGGTTGGCTGCACCTCCAGCCCAAGTTCCGCCCCTCTCTGTCCTGGTTCAAGAACGCTGAGTCTCGCCTCAACCACCACCTGGCGGGTCTGTTCGGTGTCAGCTCTCTGGCCTGGACCGGACACCTGGTTCATGTTGCGATCCCCGAATCTCGCGGTATCCACGTGGGTTGGGACAACTTCCTCTCTGTGAAGCCTCACCCCGCTGGTCTGCTGCCCTTCTTCACAGGAAACTGGGGCGTATACGCTGAGAACCCCGATACGACAGGTCACATCTTCAACAGCTCTGAAGGCGCAGGTACCGCAATCCTGACTTTCCTGGGCGGTTTCCATCCTCAGACTGAGTCTCTGTGGCTGACGGACATCGCGCATCACCATCTGGCGATCGCTGTTCTGTTCATCGTTGCAGGACATATGTACCGCACCAACTTCGGTATTGGCCACAGCATCAAAGAGATGCTGAACTCCAAGAAGGGGTTGATCGGTGGCAGCAGCGAAGGTCAGTTCAACCTGCCCCACCAGGGCCTGTATGACACGATCAATAACTCGCTGCACTTCCAACTGGGTCTGGCACTGGCTGCGCTGGGCGTGATCACCTCTCTGGTGGCTCAGCATATGTACTCCCTGCCGTCCTACGCCTTCATTGCGAAGGACTTCACCACCCAGGCTGCACTGTACACCCATCACCAGTACATTGCTGGATTCCTGATGGTCGGTGCCTTTGCCCACGGCGCAATCTTCTGGGTGCGTGACTACGACCCCGCTGCCAACAAGGGCAACGTACTGGCGCGGATGCTGGATCACAAAGAGGCAATCATCTCTCACCTGAGCTGGGTGTCTCTGTTCCTGGGCTTCCACACCCTGGGTCTGTATGTTCACAACGACGTGATGCAGGCGTTTGGCACCCCTGAGAAGCAAATCCTGATCGAGCCTGTGTTTGCTCAATTCGTTCAGGCCGCTTCCGGTAAGGCGCTCTATGGCTTCGATACGCTGCTGTCGAACCCCGACAGCCTTGCGGCCACCGCATGGCCTAACCACGGCGATGTGTGGCTTCCCGGCTGGTTGGAAGCGATTAACAGCGGCACCAACTCTCTGTTCTTGACCATCGGCCCTGGCGACTTCCTGGTTCACCATGCGATCGCCCTGGGTCTGCACACCACCACCCTGATTCTGGTGAAGGGTGCGCTGGATGCCCGTGGTTCCAAGCTGATGCCCGACAAGAAAGACTTCGGCTACAGCTTCCCCTGCGACGGCCCTGGCCGTGGCGGCACCTGCGACATCTCTGCCTGGGATTCTTTCTACCTCGCCATGTTCTGGATGCTCAACACCATCGGTTGGGTCACCTTCTACTGGCACTGGAAGCATCTGGGTGTATGGCAGGGTAACGTTGCTCAGTTCAACGAAACCTCTCCCACTATCATGGGCTGGTTACGTGACTACCTCTGGCTGAACTCTGCTCAGCTGATCAACGGGTACAACCCCTACGGCATGAACAACCTGGCCGTCTGGTCCTGGATGTTCCTCTTCGGACACCTGGTCTGGGCAACCGGCTTCATGTTCCTGATTAGCTGGCGCGGTTACTGGCAAGAGCTGATCGAAACGATCGTCTGGGCGCACGAGCGCACGCCTCTGGCAAACCTGGTTCGCTGGAAGGACAAACCCGTTGCACTGTCCATCGTTCAAGCTCGTCTCGTCGGTCTGGCACACTTCACGGTGGGCTATATCCTGACCTACGCAGCTTTCTTGATTGCCTCAACGGCAAGTCGCTTCGGCGGTTAGTGGTTGAGTGAATAAATGAAAAAAGTCCCTTGCTGAGAGGCGAGGGACTTTTTTCATGGGTAATGGGG